>DMQX01000035.1:0-2142 GCA_003455555.1 Candidatus Tayloriibacteriota bacterium | reverse complement strand
TTTTCATCAACCAAATTCGTATGCAGATCGGCGTGATGTTCGGTAATCCAGAAACTACTCCTGGCGGAAAAGCTTTGAAGTTCTATACTTCCGTTCGTCTCGATATCCGACGTATTGCCCAGATCAAAAAAGGTGAAGAAGTTGTCGGCGGACGTTGCCGTGTCAAAGTCGTCAAAAATAAAGTCGCTGCCCCATTCCGTCAGACCGAATTTGATTTGATTTACAACGAAGGTATTTCTAAAGAAGGCGAAATTATCGCGCTCGGCGAGAAAATGGGCATCATCAAGAAGAACGGCATCAGTTATGCCTACGGCGAAGAGAAACTCGGCCGAGGCTATGACGCAACCCGCACGTTCTTGAAAGAAAACGAGAAAATTTCAGACAAAATTCTCAAAGAAATTCGCGGGCAATTAGCGAGTGGAGATGTGAAAATGGAGAGTGGTGGAGAATAAACATAGGTAAAAAACCCAAGAAGTGTCTTTCGAATCACACGAAAAAAGTCTGGTGACTTTTTCCTATCCGAGTGGTCGTAGACCCTGCGGAATGCTTCTCAAGACACTTCTTGGGTTTTTTAAACATATTTATTTTCTTGCATTATTTCTATAAACAACTAATATACCATTCAGACAGTAACGGCCTCCGGTTTCGATTTGTAGTCAGAAACCAAACTTTGAAAATCGGCGCAAGGAAATCCCGCGTGGATAAACACTTGCTGTGACCGTGGCTGGCAACCATTTCAAAGTTTCAAACGAGCTCCGACGGAACTTCTTCTAAGGAGAATTTCGCCACTCATAAACCGTAGTACCCAAAAAAAGCTCCATGGGTGTCCCGTCCGTTTGTTTGGCCGCCCATGGAGTTTTTATATTGGACAAATCCCCTATTTTGACCTAGAATGGCCAGACCAATAAACAAATAAGATCATGCTTGAATACAACGAAATCACCGTTCACAAATACATTACCTACGAAAACCAGCCCTATGAGATCCTGGACGCTCACGTTTTCCGCAAACAACAGCGCAAGCCGGTCAACGCCGTCAAAATGCGCAACATGATCACCGGCAACATGAAAGAAGTTTCTTTCCACGTCACCGACAAGGTCAACGAAGCCGAGCTCTCAAAGCGCGACATCAAATACCTCTACACCAACCGCGGTGAGATCTGGTTTTGTGAGGTCAACGATCCTTCAAAGCGCTTCCAGCTTACAACCGAAATGGTTGGTGATCGAATCCGATTCATGAAGCCGAATTCCCTCCTCAACGCTCTAATTTACGAAGAAAACATCATTGGTGTTGAAATGCCTGTTAAAGTCGAACTCAAAGTAACTGACGCCCCTCCAGCTGTCAAAGGTGATACCGCTAAAGGTGGCAGCAAGCAAATCACCCTTGAAACTGGTGCCACCATCAACGGTCCCCTTTTCATCAATCCAGGCGACATCATCCGCATCAACACCGAAACCGGTGAATATACCGAACGTGTTGGCGGGAAGTTCTAACAGTGGCTTCGGCCTCGCCTCGCAAGAGGCAAAAAGTGGAAAAACCGTTAAAGCATCTCTTTGACGGTTTTTCTTATTTAGAGTACTTCTTAATAAAGTTCTCGGTTGAAATAACAGCCCTTCTTTCACCTTTTTTTACAGATGGGTCATCTTCTAATGTGAATCCCAGCTTTCTCGCTAATCCAGGATTTTCTTTAAAAATCCACGACGTGCCTGATATTGTTTGAATATTTTTTAGCTCAGGCTTGTCTTTTAGTTTTGCAGCCAACTCCTGAAAAGCCTCGTTGAGCAAAGTGATTTTTTCAGGCGCCGACAACGTCGATGCGTGCATAATATGGATATGAATTTCATCACCCGTGATTCCGTAATTTAATAGCCTATTAAGATACGTAAGCTCTGGATTTATTTCACGAGCTGCCTCGACAGAGTTCTCTTCTAATTCTTCTAATGGAATAGTTTTTGCCAGGTCAGAAAGCGCTAAACTCAAAGCCTTAACTGCTTCCTTATTTGTATTGAATGAACGACCACAGGCCTCATCAATAACCGAATTAAGTTCCTCTTTTTTATCCCCGAAAAGCGTTGCTAATTTTTCTTTTAAAAGGTCACCAAAACTTCTGAGAGTTTCAGTCTTGCAGGGTCCGTCTATTAT
>DMQX01000045.1 GCA_003455555.1 Candidatus Tayloriibacteriota bacterium | reverse complement strand
GTATAAGAGACAGATGCAACGCACAACGCCGGCGCGCGCCAGGTCTTTATCGTTGAAGAACCGATGGCTGCCGCTATCGGTATCCATTTACCTGTTCATGAACCGGTCGGAACTATGATTATCGATATTGGCGGAGGTACTTCTGATATTGCGATCATTTCACTTGGTGGCGTGGTTCGCTCAAAGAATTTGAGAATTGCCGGCGATAAACTTAACAATGACATCGTCAGTTACATCCGCAGTGAGTTCAAGATTTTGATCGGGGAAAAAACCGCTGAGCAGATAAAAATTTCTATCGGGTCGGTGTTGGCGAACAGCACGCCGAAAGAAGCGATTATAAAAGGTCGTGACCTTATTACCGGTTTGCCGCGTGAGGTTGTGGTGACAGAATCTGATATTCGGGAGGCTATTGGTCAATCGATTGCGACTTTGCTTGATGCGGCCAAAGAAGTTTTGGAAACTACACCGCCAGAAGTAGTTTCTGATGTAATGCAAAGAGGTGTTTATTTAACTGGTGGAGGGTCGCTTATTTCCGGATTGGATGTGATATTGCATGAACATTTGGGTCTACCTGTTCATGTGGCAGATGACCCTTTAACAGCTGTGGCTCGTGGTACCGGAATTATTTTAGAGGACATTGAAAAATATAGTGATATACTGTTAGTCAATGAAGACGATACACCGCCCCAAATCTAGGAATAAAGTCTGGATTTCAACCTGGATTTTGGCTGGAGTTTTGCTCGTGGCTGGTCTTATTAAATATGGCGGGACGTCGGTCGCCGCGCCGTTCATGAAAGCGACTTCGTACGTCAACGAGGTCGGCGCGGCGGCCTTCGGCGTTTTCACCTCCAAAAACTCCGTTGAAACTGAAAATACTAGCCTAAAGAATAAGCTGGCTGAAGTGCAGGTTGCCGTCGATCGCGACAAATTGTTGGTTCAAGAAAATTCGGATCTCAAAGAATTGCTTGGCCGCCATAGCAATAGTTCAGCAATCCTAGCTACGGTTCTAGTCAAGCCGCCTTTTTCCTTGTATGACACGGTAGTTCTTGATGTTGGTTCAAGTGATATGGTGTCAGCGGGCGACACAGTCTTGGCTCTAGGTCTTGTGCCGATTGGCACAGTCATCACGGTTTACCCTCATACCTCCACAATTCAATTATTTTCTTCTTCAGGCCAAAAAGTTCAAGTTATGATCGGCAAAAATATTCAAGCGACCGCCGATGCTCAGGGCGGTGGAAATTTTTTGGTTAAATTACCCAAAGGCACAGAGGTCGTTCAAGGTGACCCGATCTCGGCACCAGGTATCGGGGCTGATATCTTCGGTCACGTTGAAAACATTGAGACCACAGAGAACGACCCGTTTATTTACGCTCGTTTTAGTCTGCCAGTCAACATGAGTGAATTGCATTTTTTGCAGATCGAAAGGACCCGCATTTCATAGTATGAAAAACAAACTTCTTCAGAGAATTATTTTAGACGTTGTTTTATTTGGATCAGCCATGGCTGGTGCCTGGTGGATAATTTTTCCTGTCGGTATAATTTGTGCCTGGTATTACCCAAGATATTTTGAATTTCCTTTGGCCGCCTTTGCTTTTGATGTGATCTACGGCGCACCTCGGGAAATGTTTTATAATTTTGTTTATATCTACTCTTTGGTAGCCCTTATTCTGTTCCTTATTATCATCACTTTAAGATCAAAAGTTCGCAAAGACCTATGGCAAAGAACTTTCTAAATAGTGAGATCGAACCGGACGAAATATTTTTGGACTCGAGCAATTTACCGGAATTTGATCAACATCAGTTCGAGGGCCGAATGGAAAAGCCGATCCAATCTAGATCGATTTGGTATCTCGGTATTTTCTTTTTAATCATCCTAGTCTCTTTTGCTTCTAGACTCTGGTATCTGCAGATTGCCCATGGCGATGACAATTCTCAGAGGGCCGAAAATAATCGCTTAAGACAAACGCCAGTTTTCGCGGAGCGCGGTCTTATTTATGATCGCAATCATACCTTGCTGGCCTGGAATGTTCCCAATGAAGCGGACAATAATTTCTCTTTGAGACAATATATAGATTTACCGGGACTCTCGCACGTGCTTGGTTATGTCAAATACCCGACTAAAGATTCATCTGGTTTTTATTATCGTGAACAGCTGGGTGGGGAAGACGGTGTAGAAGGCTTTTACAATTCCGCTTTGGCCGGAACCAACGGTTTACAGATCGTTGAAACTAATGCCAGCGGCAAAGTCCAATCAGAAAGCGTGATAAATCCTCCGGTTCATGGTGAAAACATGACTTTATCTATTGATTCCCGAATCCAAAATGAACTTTACACACAGATCGGCGCGTTGGCCCAAAAAGTCGGCTTTGCTGGTGGCGCAGGTGTCATTATGGATGTTCGAACCGGTGAAATAATTGCTATGACCAGCGATCCGGAATTTAGTTCGCAGGTCATGACCGATGGTAAAGATAGTACGTCGATCGATTCATACAATTCAAATATCAACCACCCGTTTTTGGATAAGGTCGTATCAGGATTGTATACACCTGGTTCTATTGTCAAACCATATATGGCTCTTGCGGCACTGCAGGAAAAAATAATCGATCCGGCAAAGCAGATCCTCAGCACCGGTTCTATCACTGTGCCGAATCCCTATTATCCAGAACTGAGTTCAGTTTTCCGTGATTGGAAACCACTTGGTTTGATGGATATGCGTCACGCACTGGCTATGTCGTCCGACGTGTATTTTTATACCGTGGGCGGAGGTTTCGGTGATCAAAAAGGTTTAGGTATCAATGCGATCGATTCCTATTTAAAATTGTTCGGATTTGGCGGTGATGTTGGTAATGGATTTTTTAATGGCAAAGTCGGCACTATTCCAACGCCTGAATGGAAAGCGGCAAACTTTAATGGTGAACCGTGGCGACTGGGTGACACTTATCACACGGCTATCGGGCAATATGGCTTCCAGGTGACCCCTATACAAGCCGTTCGGGCTGTAGCGTCCATTGCCAACAAAGGCTCTCTGCTAGAGCCAACAGTTTTGACTGGTCAGCCGATCCAGAAAACGTCCGTGCCAATTGATCAGCAAAACTTCAATATCGTCCAGGAAGGTATGCGCCTGGGCGTGACTGACGGCATCACGGCCGCGCTTAACGTTCCCTATGTCAAAGTGGCGGCCAAGTCTGGTACAGCCGAGCTTGGTACGACTAAAGCAACGGTAAACTCATGGATAACTGGCTTCTTTCCATATGACGATCCTCACTATGCTTTCGCGGTTATAATGGAAAAAGGCTCACGTGATAACTTGACTGGTTCGGTCTTTGTGATGAGAGGACTCCTGGATTGGATGTCACAGAATACACCGGAATACTTCAAATAACTTCGAAAATAAGTAAGATTTGACAACCCCAGACTTTTTGTTACAATGACCCGTAATTAATCCTGTTAAAATATCATCAGCAAGTTAATAATCATGAAAATCATGAATCAGGAGAGCACGTATTTGACGAAGGAAAAGTTTGATGCGTTAAACGCTGAACTTGAGAACTTGAAGACTGTCCGACGCAAAGAGATTGCACAGGACCTTGAATACGCTAAGTCGCTGGGTGATCTATCTGAAAATGCTGAGTATCAGGAAGCGCGCGAAGCACAATCCAACATTGAGGAGCGCATTGGCAAAATTGAAGCTCTTTTGAAAACTGCTCTTATCGTTTCCGGCCACGCCACTGACGCTGTTACGATCGGTTCTAAAGTCGTTATTAAAAAAGAGGGTTCGGAGCCAGCGGAATACCTAATGGTCAGCAGTGAGGAAGCTGACGTGAGTAAAGGTAAGCTTTCATACAGTTCTCCTCTCGGCGAGACCTTGATGGGCAAGAAAAAAGGCCAAAGTTTTGATTTTAAGAGTCCAAAGGGTAATATAAAATACACAGTTGTAAGTATTGCGTAAGTAGCAAAAAAATAAAAAGTATCTTTTGAAACACACGAAAAAAGTCTGCTGACTTTTTCCTTATCCTCGCGCTTATCGCGCTGCGGAATGTTTCAAAAGATACTTTTTAGTTTTTTGTTAACATATTTATTTTTTCAATATAAAAGAAAAACCACCCCGACACAGAGAGTAGTTTCTCTTTGTCGATGGTGGTTGCTAGGTCCCCAGGAACTTTTTTACCTCCGTTTCCAGTTCCTCATAGGAAGTGTCCCTGTCGTCGGCACGAACGATCTGGGTGGCGTTGCCGGGACGCACACACAGATGCCCGTAGCGTTCGCAGAACAGGGCGAGTTGCTTGAACGGGTAGTCCAACTGTGTCGACGCCCGGACGATGACTTTCTCGTCGGTGGGTAGACTGGCAATGTTGCCATCCCATCTTGTTGCCACCATCTCTACGCCAGCCAGTAGCTCCTGAAGGTGTTTGCCCTCAGTCGCGAGCCTCTCGAGGGTGATGTATTCCGGGAACAGGTAAACTTTCATGTTTTATCCTCTTATTTTGTCAAAAGCTGCTGATACTCTTGTATTCAGTCCAGCTTGATGATCCTGTGCAATTATATCATAGCTATACAATAAAGTCAAGTATACCATAATTCGTCATAAAATTAATAAACACTCGAATAGCAAGCACAGAAACACACCCGCAAGAGCATTCTGCAGCGCGACGGCGCGAGGATAAGGAAAAAGTCAGAAAGACTTTTTCCGTGTGATCTGAGGGTGTGTTTCAGAGCTTCCTATTGATTATTTTAAATAATGTTTTCTACTGTTGGAACAGAGGGTGTAAGTGGATAACTTCTCTTGCGTCTCATAGGAGAAGTGGGATAGAATAGTAAGTAAGTGGGATGAAGTGGTAGACCAAAAAAATATGCTAATCGGCGAATACATACACACAGTAGATGACAAAAACCGAATCTCACTGCCGGCTCGTTTTCGTTCGCAGGTCGGCAAGCATATAGTGGTGACGCGCGGTCTCGACACTTGTCTGTTTCTGTATCCACTCAAAGAGTGGCAGAAATTTTCAGAAAAGTTAGCGGGACTTTCGGTCGGTCAGTCAGGCAGCCGCGGACTTAACCGTTTTATGCTCGCCGGTGCGGCCGAAGTGGAGGTGGACAGTGTTGGGCGTATTCTAATCCCGGATTTTTTGAAAAAGTTCGCAGGATTGGGCGAAAAAGTGGTCTTTGCCGGTATGCATAATCGAGTTGAGATTTGGGATGAGACTCGTTGGGCAGCTTACAAAGAAAAGGTGGAAGGCCAAGCCGATAATTTGGCCGAAAAGTTGGGTGAAATTGGCATGATCTAATTCATATTCCGAAATGACCCACACAACCGTTCTTTTACATGAAGCAGTCGACGGACTAAACCTCAAACAGAGTTCGATTTTCGTTGATGCGACGCTCAACGCTGGGGGACATAGTGAATTGGTCCTCAGTCAGCTTGATGGCAACGTGCGGGTGATTGGCATTGACATTGATGCTGACGCGATCGCACGAGCCAAGGCGCGCATCATACCTGCTAACACAACGGCGAACATCGCTTTTTTCCAAGAAAATTTTCGTAATATAGACAAAGTTTTGGATCAAGCGGGCGTTGCGCAGGTTGACGGAATTCTTTTTGACCTGGGACTCAGTTCCAATCAGATCGAAGAATCGGGTCGAGGTTTTAGCTTCAAGACCGATGAGCCTCTGCTAATGACCATGAAGAAAGATCTCTTGCCCGGTGAGTTCACGGCGTTCGATATCGTGAACACTTGGGGCGAAGATTCGTTGGCGGATATTATTTACGGATATGGCGAAGACCGTTTCGCTCGTCGTATTGCCAAAGCGATCGTAACGGCTCGCGAGATCCAGCCAATCAAAACTGCGCAGGAACTTTCAGATATTGTGGCGAGCGCGGTGCCGAAGTTTGGTTTCAAAAAGATAAATCCGGCGACCAAAACTTTCCAAGCCATCCGCATCGCGGTCAATGATGAGCTCGGTGCAATCAAGGAGACATTGCCTAAAGCTTTTGCACGACTCAATCCTGGCGGTCGAATGGCACTAATTTCTTTTCATAGTTTAGAGGATCGCATAGTTAAAAGATTTTTTAAGGAGAAAGCAGAAGCGGGCGAGGGGAGGTTGATCACCAAGAAACCCCAGATACCGAGCCCGCAGGAAGTCGCAGAGAATCCAAGATCTCGAAGCGCAAAACTAAGAATTATTGAAAAACTTTAAAAATAAAAAATATGAAAAACACACTTTCAAAAACACAAAAATTTCAAAAACCAGCTGTTTGGATGTTAATTGTATTAAACTTGGTTCTGGCCGGCGGATATACCTATGCGGTGAATCGTACGGTTTTTAATGTGGTCGCAACTTCGAAAACAGAAAAAACCTTGGCTCAAAATTCTGCAGATGCGGCTGATCTTGAATCCAAATATATAACTTTAAAAAATAAGATCACTCTTGATTTCGCCTACTCTCAGGGCTTTCAGGATGCTTCAAAACAGCAGATATTTATAGCTAAAAAGGCCGCTGGCAGCACTTTGTCATTCAATGCGCTCTAATTTTGGCTCTCGGATCAAAATAATCTCAATTTTAATAATAGCTTTCGCTGTCGTGCTTATTGTGCGGCTTTATTTTTTGCAGGTGGTTTACAGTCAGTCTTATAAAATGCGGGCGGATCATCAATACAGCACCCCAAGTCAGAATATCTTTGATCGTGGCTCGATATTTTTTGTGGATAAAAACGGCGTGCGATCCTCCGCCGCTATGGTTACATCAGGTTTTTTTCTGGCTATAAATCCAAAAGTGATAACTTTGCCTGAAGACGTTTACAAAAAACTTTCAGCTATAACACCGATAGATAAAGACACGTTTCTGCAAAAGGCCAAAAAAGCAAACGATTCTTATGAAGAGATCGTTCACCGGTTGGATTCCGATCAGGCTGCGGCGATCACGGCGCTCAATTTGCCTGGGGTAAACTTATATAAAGAACAATGGCGCTTCTATCCAGGAGGTACTATGGCCGCACAGAGCATAGGTTTTGTCGGTTTCAAAGGCGATGACCTGGTTGGCCGATACGGTTTGGAAAGTTCGAATGAAGATACTTTGCAGCGCACATCCCAAAATATTTACGTGAACTCTTTCGCTCAAATGTTCTCAGACCTGGGTGCCGCAGTGACAACTGGGGCAGGTGAGGGTGATGTTGTGACCACTATCGAACCGACCGTTCAATCTTTTCTCGACGAACAATTAGTAAAAACCAACAAGCAGTGGAGTTCGACCATGACCGGGGGCATAATTATCGATCCAAAAACCGGTGAAATTTATGCATTGGGTAGCTATCCGACTTTCGACCCAAATACTTATCAGACTGAAAAGAGTCTTTCAGTTTTCTCGAACCCGCTGGTTGAAAATGTTTATGAAATGGGATCGATCGTTAAGGCTTTGACTATGGCCGCCGGACTTGATGCTGGGGTCGTAAAAGCAGATTCAACTTACAACGATAAAGGTTGTGAGACCCTCGATAGCAAGAAAATTTGTAACTATGATGGTAAGGCCCGTGGCGTGGTTCCCATGCAGGAAGTTCTGAATCAATCTCTCAACTTGGGTGCCGCTTATGTTGCCGGCAAGCTTGGTAACACGCTTTTTACCAAATATATGATGGGTTACGGTCTTGGCGATAAATCTGGTATCGATCTGCCCAACGAGGGCCGGTCGTTGGTTAACAACTTGAACAGTCCGCGCGATATCGAACATGCCACAGCTTCGTATGGACAAGGTATAGCAATTTCGCCTATGGCGATCACGCGAGCCTTATCGGCGCTGGCTAATGGAGGCACACTCATAACGCCGCACGTAATTAAGGAGATAGATTATGTTACCGGCAAGACCCAAGTAACTTCGGAACCGGAAGGTCCGCGTGTGATTCAGCCAGCAACATCCAAAGAAATTACTCGCATGCTTGTTGGGGTTGTGGATCATGCTTTGCTTGAAGGTTCGGTTAAACAGGACAACTACAGCATTGCTGCTAAAACTGGAACAGCCCAGATCGCCGACCCTCAAGGCGGTTATTATTCCGACCGCTACTTACATTCCTTCTTTGGCTATTTTCCTGCTCAAGATCCACGTTTTCTAGTCTTTATGTATACGGTTTATCCAAAAGGAGTTGAGTATGCTTCGCACACATTGACCCAGCCTTTTATCGACACGGTAAAATTTCTGATCAATTACTATCAAATTCCGCCGGACAGATAGGGTACACTATTTTTAAATAAAAATGTTACAATCAAAATATGAAAAATACCGTTAAAAAAATCATTGTTTCGATTTTACAGTTTGAGGCGCGCCAGGTCATAAATAAATATAAGCCAAAAATAATCGCGGTTACCGGCAGTGTCGGTAAAACCTCAACCAAAGACGCGATCTTCTCGGTACTCTCTCCGAGTCGGCACATCAGGAAAAGTGAAAAAAGTTTTAACAGCGAGATTGGCGTGCCTCTGACGATTTTAGGTTGTGATAATGCCTGGAACAACCCGATCGGCTGGCTTTCCAATATCATGCATGGACTTTCACTCATTATTTCAAAAAATGAATATCCGGATTGGCTCGTGTTGGAAGTCGGTGCCGACCGGCCTGGGGATATAAAATCTTTGACCGGCTGGCTAAAACCTGACCTTACGGTTGTGACCAGATTCGGCAAAACGCCCGTTCATGTGGAATATTTTAAAAATCGGGAGGATCTGATACAGGAGAAAGCCTACTTGGTTCGAGCTTTAAGACGCGATGGCAAAGCTATATTAAATTATGATGATGAGGATGTACGGGCTTTTGGTGAGTATACCGAGAGCTCAAAAATATTTTACGGATTTGATGGTGGTGTCATCAAGGCTAGTCATTATCATGTGCTGACAGAACAAACCGGCAAGGGGAATTTTCCGGCTGGGATCGGTTTCTTTGTTGATTATGCCGGTACGCCGCTCGCGCTGGAACTTTTTGGTTCCCTAGGCAAACATCATGTCTACCCAGCGCTCGCGGCTCTGGCTGTCGGCTATGCTCAGGGTCTAAGTCCAGAAGAAGTCCAGGCCGGCTTAAGAGCGCATGTGCCACCACTTGGCCGTATGCACCTTATTGACGGGATTAAGGGTAGTCTGATAATAGATGATACATATAATGCGTCTCCGGTCGCGACGATTGAGGCTCTGCATACTTTGCAGACACTAGAGAAGGTGACCCGAAAGATCGCCATGCTGGGCGATATGATGGAGCTCGGGGCCCATTCGTCTGAAGCTCACCGGGAAATTGGGGCGCTAGCGGCTCACAGTTGCGATATCTTAGTAGCTGTTGGCGTGCGTTCTCGTCGGATCGCAGAAGCGGCTATGGATGAAGGTCTCAGCGAAAAAAATGTTTATCAATTTGATGAGGCTCAGGAGGCCGGTGTGTTTATTCAGAACTTGATCATGGAAGGCGACATTATTTTAGTAAAAGGCTCACAATCTATTCGCATGGAACAAGCGGTCAAAGAAATTATGTTAGAACCGGAAGATGCGGGAAAGTTGTTGGTGAGGCAAGATGAGGAGTGGAGTAAGAGGTAAAAAGATAAGAAAAAGCATCTTTCGAAGCACACGCATAAAATCCTACTGGATTTTTGCTGTGCTCGCGCCAGTCGCGCTGCGCAAGTGTTTCTCAAGATGCTTTTTCTTATCTTACTTTCACTTATTGCATTCCTGTGTTATATTTTTGCGCATAGATAGACGGCCCTATCGTCTAACGGTTAGGACATTGCCTTCTCAAGGCAGTAATCAGAGTTCGATTCTCTGTAGGGTCACATTCAGATACTTCAGCAGGNNGGAAAAGCCGTTAGCCACAGCGTCAGTGCTGCGGTAAACAGTAGCGTAGCCCGAGTACAAGTGGCGGGCCCATGCCGAGCCACCACTCTGGAGCGAAGACCAGATGTAAGCGTACGAGCCGATATCGTAGAACGAGCCATCCGTACTGCGGTAGCCAGCAAGCAGACCTCTAAAAAGTCCTGAGGTGTTTTTCAATGTCGTACCTTCATTGGTACCTCGCCAGCCTGTGGTGGTGATGTCATAGGGGAAATCAGTTGCGCAAGACCCAGATGTACATGTCGTCCTCTCCAGCAGAGTCCACTCGTCATGCGTTGGTATGTGCCAGCTGGCCGGACAGATACCTTGTGCGCCAGCTACGATCGACCCACCCATAGCTTGATTCCATTGGTATAAACCTCCGTTATTTGTACAGTTAAGCTCGGTGTCGTTGTAACAATACTTTTGAATTGTGGAAGTACTCGTACCTTGGTTGCGGACGGTACTACCACCAGTTGTACACGTACCGACATACCCATTGTTACAAGATGTAACCATCGACCCCACGTTTAGATTTTGCTGCATCCAACACTGGCTGCCAATGAGAACAGTGTTGTAACTCTTGGCATCACGGCTATCAAAAAGTGCCGAGCCACAAGCCCACGTGGATGCGGCCGAGAGCACAACTTGGCCGTTTACCGTATCAACTGTGGTGTTGATGTTGGAAGCGATTTTAGTGGTGTTGTTAAAGCTGTCTGTAACAGTGCCGGGAGAACCGAGCGCTTGCACTATTTTATAGAGACCAAAGGCAACGCCTGCTACCAGAATAATTGAAACAAAAACAATCAACAATCGTCGGTTTTTTGAAAAAATCATGATATATGTTTTTATATGGTGAATTATACCACATCACAATTGAAATTGAAGTCGACTATTTCAAACTTTCAATGAAAATTGTCTTGAACATTTCCGGATTGGCTGAACCCTTGGTGGCTTTCATACCTTTAGAAAAAAGTCCGTAGTTTAACTTCAGGTTTTCAACGAAATATTGTTATATAATAGCATGCAGATAAGTTTGTTTAGTTTTTCGTACATTTTTGTTTTTTCCAGCGCCGGATTTTTCTGCCCCCAATTTCCCCCACCCCAAAAGCCCGCCCGCATTCCTCCCCAAACCCCTCCTGCGGGCGGGGACAAAAGCCAGAGCCAAATTAGGAAAGACTCGGCAAAGCGGAATCCAGTCCCCAATAAATAGCTTCCGCTTTGCCGAGACCGAAAGTTAGAGAAAAGGAGGTACGTGGGGCGTAGGAGGTGGTTTAATGTCACCACGCGCGTGGCGCGTACGAGTCAATCAGAATTCTGCTGGAAATAAGTTCGTGCAAAGGATACAATTAGATCACATTCAGATACTTCAGCAGGGGTGAGCACAAAATTGTCGCGCGCCGCAGGCGCGCTGTAGGGTGAGGGGGAGAATTCCCCCTTGCGGGTGCGGGCGAAAATGGAGGGCGGGCAAAATGAGATTGAGATAGTTTTCTCTTTTAGCGCGGGGTTCGTTCCGAAAGAGCGAAGAAAATCTCTCATCTCATGGAGATTTTCGCTCTGTGCCAGAAACCCCGCGCGTTTTGAATCCAAAATCCATTTACGCAGGGGTTCGACCCAATTCTTTCTCTCGGCTCGGGCAGATGAAGATTTTTCTTGAAGCGAGAGTTTTTGACGCATGAGCGCGTCTTTTTTCGTCAAATATATCTCGCGCTCAATGTCTTGGTTTAAGTACAAATCAACAAGTGCGTCTAACTTCGCTTCAAGAGTCTTCAAATCTTCCTTCATCTGCCCGAGACGATTTCCCGAAGCGTGGATTTCATCGTGCTCAAACCCTTCAACTTTTTTGAGCATATAATCTGCCCACGCTTCGGGAAACGACACTGATTGAAGCTGTTCCTTTATTTGGAGGGCGAGCGCATTTTCCTGCAAATATCCCTGACTACATTTTCCTTTCTTTTTCGTGCATCGATAATAGCGATACCTCCCACCCATTTTTCCCGTACACCATTGAGCAGTAATCATACTTTCGCATTCGCCGCAACGAAAAAGACCGGTGAAAGGAAAATTGTGGGATATTTTGCTGTGTCTTGGATGCGCTCGTTCCTCCAATCTTTTCTGTACAGCTTCAATCAGTGTCGGAGAAAGAATCGGTGCAAAGCTTCCGGGAAAAAATTCCTCATGATGTTTGGTAAAGCCGAGATATGCTCGATTGGTCAATATTCTTTTCACGGAAGCTTTGCCAAGTGGCGTTCCGGACTTTTGCGCCACACCGTGGAGAGCCAAAAACTGCGACAATGAAACTAGGGTATGTGAACCTTTTACATATTCTTCATAGGCTCGAACAATGATTTTAGACTTCACTGGATCAGGTTCTATGTTACGCGTAATTGGATTGTTCACATACCCGAATGGAGCACGAGTCAACCACTCTCCCCGTCGCAGTTTTTGGCGCATACCTCGCTCTACGTTTTGCTTTAAGTTGTCAGAATAGTACTTACTTTGTCCGAACGCCACTTGAAGCATAAAGAGACCCTGCGGAGTTGGCTCAAACCAAAATGTCGGAAAGCGCAAAGAGACTATTTTAGAAGTGTCTACGGCATAAATGATGCGGCCTCCGTCAATGCTGTTTCTGGCTAACCTGTCAGGGTGCCAAGCGAGAATACCAACATTACCCATTTTCTCAATTTTAAGCATCATTTTGCCGAACACTTCTCGTCCCGGACTCTTTGCGCTTTTCGACTCTTGAAATTCCTCAAGGATTTCAAGATTTTCTCTGCTCGCAAATTCACGGAGCTCTACAAGCTGGGCAGGAATGCTCATTACTTGCTTGTCGTCATCTTCGGTACTCTTGCGAGCATAGAGAAAATATTTTGGTTTGTTCATAGGGTACACTATCTTAAGATATATATGTTTTTGGATTCAAAAAAAAGAAACTATCAAAATCTCATTTATTGCTTTCCGCCCACCCTCCATTTTCGCC
This sequence comes from Candidatus Tayloriibacteriota bacterium, assembly GCA_003455555.1. Classification (GTDB taxonomy): domain Bacteria; phylum Patescibacteriota; class Minisyncoccia; order Phycocordibacterales; family UBA11359; genus UBA11359. The sequence goes on along the minus strand of DMQX01000045.1, from coordinate 8 downwards.
CGCACCCG
>DMQX01000084.1:6733-7176 GCA_003455555.1 Candidatus Tayloriibacteriota bacterium | reverse complement strand
GACTTGCTATCCGGATAAAGCAGCAAACCAAGCCATATCCGGTCACTTGAGGAGCCACAGATTTTATATAGGAAATGTAAGGCTATTTTAATCATTTCCGGGTCAGAATTAGATATTTTAACCTGGTGAAGCGAAACTTTATCGCCTTCGCCCCAATACAGCATCATGCCCGAAATGAAGAGGGGATCATTCTTAAGCATCTTGAACTCTTCCGCCGCTTCGAGCCTAGCCTCCGCATACAATTTTTGTAAGTGAGCCTTCTTTTCGCTATTTAATTTTAGGAGTCGAACAGTAGAGACTTTTTTGCTTTTCTCATTTAGGAAAACCGATATGTCTTTTGACCAACTTTCATTCTTGAACCAATCCGAAAGGGTAGTTTTAGGAATAGAAAGAATCTCTTGGATCTCACTATAGCTCTTGCCGTTTTTTCTAAGATTTACGGC
>DMQX01000084.1:1146-6576 GCA_003455555.1 Candidatus Tayloriibacteriota bacterium | reverse complement strand
CCGTTTTTTCTAAGATTTACGGCCTCCTGCTTATCAGTTCTCATACAGTGCTAGTATATCACAGCTGTACGATTATGGATTGCGATACACACTGGCTTTTGTTTTTGCCTAATCTAGGCTATGATGTCAACAAGCGCCTGTCGTTCAATGGATAGGACAATAGTCTTCGGAACTATTGATGTGGGTTCGATTCCTGCCAGGCGCACNNACTCAGTGGTAGAGTGTCACCTTGCCAAGGTGAAAGTCGCGAGTTCGAATCTCGTCTTCCGCTCCAATATTTGAGATATATCCAAATGTAATTTGGATTTTTCTTTTTTTTAATCAGATATACATTTTATTGCTTTTTATGGCAATAATACATGATAAATGCGCCTGTAGCTCAGTCGGATAGAGCACCCGCCTTCTAAGCGGGTTGTCGCAGGTTCGATTCCTGCCAGGCGCACCACAAGGGCACTTCTTGTTTGATAAATCAAACAATGTCGCACCACAAGGTTTTGTTAGCCGAAACAGCTCATGACCAAAAAAGAGACTAAAAATAAAGCCCCAAGCGACACTGTCGAGACTTTTCTCATACCGCCGGAGGTTTCATATGTAACAAAAACCCTTGAAAAGAGCGGTTTTGAAGCATATCTGGTCGGTGGTTGCGTGCGTGATCTACTGTTACACAAGAAACCAAAAGATTGGGATGTTACTACAGATGCTGTGCCGGATGAAATTCAGGCGTTATTTCCTGATTCCTTTTACGAAAATACTTTCGGGACGGTAGGCGTGAAGACGCGGGCTCTGGCGGGAACAGAATCAACGGAACATAAAGAAAGCGTTGCGGCAGGTGACCCAACTCTTGAAATTGTTGAGGTAACCCCGTACCGAACTGAATCGGAGTACAGCGACAACCGACGTCCTGACGCGGTCAGCTTCAGCAAAAATTTGGCAGACGACCTGATGCGCCGAGACTTCACTATAAATGCACTGGCGCTCAAAATTGAGCCAATGGCAGGGGATAAAACAGGTTTGGTTCATAAAGGACATTTGACTGACCTTTATAAAGGACAAAATGATTTGGCGGCTAAAATACTGCGTACCGTAGGATCTCCAGACGAGCGCTTTGGGGAGGACGCACTCCGAATGTTGAGGGCTGTGCGCTTTGCCGCTGAACTTGGCTTCCAAATAGAAGAGGAGACCCAAAAGGGTATACAGAAAAACGCCAAACTGCTTGAAAAGATTTCGGCCGAGCGTATTCGGGATGAATTTCTTAAAATAATCACTTCGGATCAGCCGATGCAGGGCTTGCAGCTGGCTCATGATCTAGGCATTCTTAAATATATTGTGCCTGAGCTAGAGGAGGGAATTGGTACAGAGCAGAACCAAGCTCATGCTTTTGATGTCTGGGAACATTTGATGCGCACCGAACAACATAGCGCCGACAAAAAGTTTTCTCTGCGCGTACGCATCTCCGCAATCTTTCATGATATTGGCAAACCAAAGAGCCGCCGCAAGGATCCAACTACAGGGCAGTGGACTTTCTATGGACACGAAGTTATCGGCGCGCGTATGACCGAAAAAATTCTGACCCGCCTGAAATTTCCAAAAAAACTCCAGGACGAAGTCGTCAAACTTGTGCGTTGGCACATGTTCTTCTCTGATACCGAGCAGATCACACTGTCTGCTGTGCGTCGAATGATTGCCAATGTCGGAGCCGATCTAGTTTGGGACCTCATGAACGTGCGCGAATGCGACCGTATCGGTACTGGCCGACCAAAAGCCAATCCTTATCGTCTACGAAAATATAAATCGATGGTTGAGATCGCAATGCATGACCCTGTCTCGGTCGGCATGCTCAAGATCCACGGCAAACGTTTGATGGAAGTGACCGCAATGTCACCCGGCCCGCGTGTTGGTTTTATTCTGCACGCGCTCCTCGAAGAAGTTTTGGAAGATCCGAAATTGAACACTGCCGAACACCTCGAGAAGCGCGCGCTTGAACTGGTAAAACTTTCGGATGAGGAACTACGCAAGCTAGGGGAGAAAGCCAAAACCCGCAAGGAACAGGAGGAAGAAAAAATGCTCAAGGAGATCACGGATAAATATCATGTGGAGTAAGAAATAAAAAAAACACCGCAAAATTGTTGCGGTGTTTACTTGTGGCTACGCTCCTCGGCAAATAAATGATTGCCAATCCTCTCTCATGAGCCACGCAAGAAGTTTGGTCCAGTTCTTTGCACGTACACTGTCCGAGCTTTTGGAATCCAGCGGTGTGCTGAGTTCTTTCGGATCAAAGTGATTGACCCAGTTTCTCGCGTTGCAGAGGATCACTTTGCAGCCCTCGACGGTGAATGGCACGCCTTCCTCCCCGATATCATCATTGAAGGCATCGAAGCATGCAGAAGCGGGATGTGAGTGGTGGTCACTGTCGGTAAATACAGCGACATACTTTGCTCGGGACTTAACCGCAGCCAGAAGCCCAATGAAAATCCCGATTGGCATTTCCTGGCCGACATACTTCAGACCGCCGCCACCTTGTGCCCGATCTGACGCTGGCACCAGAAGATCCGTAAGGACAGCGTCAAATTTCTGGGTTGTGAGAAGCTTCTGTGCTTCATCGTAGGTGCCGACGACGGTGAGGTCGTGGTCTTTGAGTTGAGCCTGGGCCGCCGAACGATTGATCTGGCTGTCATCGAATACGAGAACTTTCATGGTAGACTCTCTTTCTTTTTTTGGTCCAATGAAACTGTAATCCGCTAGCGAAAGCTAGCTGTCAATTCAGATTCTTATGGAATTTTTTCAAAGATCTTCTGTTTCGCTCTTTTGAGCTCATCAGGCAAAGTACACACTTTGCTACAGTGAGGATTTTTTGGTTAATCCTCGAACCACCGAAATTTATTCGGATTCCGTCTAACATGGCCACCAATCTGGCTTGGATTTCCAAACAAACAGCTTTCTTTTGTTATTGCCTGGATAATCCTTACTTGTCGAAAACCCACAAGATCCACGTGCCACAAATTCCTTTTCGTACACCGTAAAATAATCGGGACCATCATAGAACAACATCCGTTCCTCGTGGCCAGTGTCAATCCAATATGTTCCGGGTTTTAAAATCTCGGCTTTGATCGCCTCCCTCAGGCCATCCATTTTGTGAATGAGTGGCATATAATACTTTTTGGACTCGCATAACGCATATGCTTCCAAGTAGGTGTATTCGCCATCCAAAACCTCGGCATTATTGAGTGTGTTTTTCATGGTATCTCCTTTCAAGAGATAGATGTGTTTCTGGTAACGCTGCCGCCCGAACGGGTGGCTAAGAGCGTCTGTTTCAATGTACTTATCTGACAATAGTATAGCATATTTGTCAACGAAGGTCAAGAAATAGTCAATGGAAATATCTGGATATTAGCCAAAATATCCATATTGTTCAACGTATATTTACATATTGAGATTAAGTCATCAAAAAAGTTGACTATTTTGATAGTTAGGATACACTTAAGATATGGAGCAACTGATTCAATCTTTAATAGGCGCTGGCCTCAATGACAAGGAGGCACGGGTGTACATTGCCTTATTACAATTAGGAACGGCGTCAGCCTATAGCATTTCCGTAAAATCTGGCTTAAAAAAGCCGACCACCTATGTGATCTTGGACGAATTACTCAAGAAGGGACTTGTTTTGAAAATTCCGAGAGCAAAAAAGCAACAATATATGGCAAAACAGCCGGATGAATTTTTCGAAATGGCGGAAGAGCGATTGCGAAACGCCAAAAAAGCTTTGCCGGAACTTAAATCGCTTTCTCAAAAAGAAACAGACACTAAAGTGCTACTGTATGAAGGTTTGAAAGGAATGGAGCAAATTTGTTTTTATAAAATGGATGAATTGCACGACACCGAAGATATTGGCTTCTGGTCCAAGTCCGAAGGAGTATCGGAAGGTTTTTTTGAGATCGCCAATCGCTGGGCGCAAAATTTAATAAAAAATAATATTACGATGAGCGGAATCACGCCAGACAACAGATCTGTTCATGATTGGATGCCGCAACATCCGGCGATGAAACACACATATCTCGTTCCGGAATCTGATTATTCTTCAAAAGTTTCAATTGATGTGACAAAATCTTTTGTGCGTATTGTTGATGGACATGCTTTGCAAGGTATTATTATCGAGAACGAAAGGGTAGCGGAGACCCTCCGACAAATTTTTAAGATGGTGATGAAGCAACAAGAGGTGGCAAATAAAAAGATCGATGAATCGCCCAAATTGACCTAAGCTTTCCAAATGTGTTAGCATCCAAAATAGATTCACCGCAGCACATCATAAGGAGATAAGGGTGGCACACCGTACGTATGAATCAAGTTTGTGGGAGCAAAGCGAATTAATTCTCGAATTATATGGACCCTGGTCCGATGAATTTAACGACTTGCTCAAAGAGCACGGCTACGACGAACGCTTCGTCGGCAATGCTCGGCGTCGGGCCAATCACCTGATGCTGAAGGTGGAAAGACGTACTTTTACAATGGAGAATCCGATGAAAGATAGAGAGACCGAGCAGCGACTGTGGAACGAGTGCATCAACATCATCAACAACACAACCGAGGGCCCAGACTCGGTAAGGTTCTACGACTTCCTCAAGCGCAACGCAGATAATCCGGAGCTGATCGCCAAGGCTCAGGCAGGGGCGCGACTCCGAAGAGAAGTTCTCAAAGACGAACTCGCACAGAAACGCGCTCGCGGGTATTAATTATTTCAACTCCAACAAAATAGGACAGTGATCAGAACCGTAGATACTGGAAAGTATCTCGGTTTTTTTGATGCGAGGCAACAGATCCGGCGAAACAAAAAAGTAATCGATGCGCCAGCCGACGTTACGTTCGCGCGCAGCGGTTTTCATATCCCAATAAGTATAGGCTTGGGCTTTGGTCGGGTTGAAGTGTCGATAGACATCAATGTAGCCGGCGTTGATCACCTCATCCAACCACGCGCGTTCCTCCGGCAAAAATCCAGTGTTCTTTTCATTTTCTTTTGGCCGAGCGAGGTCAATCTCTTCGTGCGCCGTGTTTATATCCCCGCAAAAAATAATTGACTTACCTTGCTTGCGCAATTTTTCAATAAATTTCAAAAACTCATCATAGAAATCCAATTTGTATTTGAGTCGCTCAGGACCACCTCCGCCGTTAGGGAAGTAAACGTTTAATAAAACAAAATCTTTGTAGTAGACAGCGATAAGACGACCTTCGTTGTCTAGCACCGGCACACCCATAATGTATTCAACTTTTTCTGGTTTTATTTTTGAATAAATAGCGGTGCCGCTATAACCCTTCTTTTCTTTTGGCACATCAAAATATGAATGATAGCCTTTTGGATTTCTGACATCTTCGGTTAACTGATCCGGATTTGCTTTGGTTTCTTGAAAACAAAAAATGTCAGGCTGATCGATTAAGAGC
>DMQX01000084.1:0-997 GCA_003455555.1 Candidatus Tayloriibacteriota bacterium | reverse complement strand
ATTAAGAGCCAATCCCAATTGCCTTTGCGCACAATTGCCCTCAAACCGTTCACGTTCCAGGAAAGTATTTTCATATAAGAATCGTATCAGTATTCTCCGGAAAATGAAAATCTTAAGGTCGCAAATTGTTACCTTAAGATTTTATTTCCTGCCTTTACCGTGGAATTTTTTGTGGATGTCGCCGAGGTGTTTGTCGGTGACGTGAGTGTATATTTGTGTAGTGCTGATGCTGGCGTGACCGAGGAGAGCTTGGACCGAACGCAGGTCGGCACCGTTCGAGAGCAGGTCGGTGGCAAAGCTGTGACGAATCACGTGAGGCGTAACTTTTTTGGAAATACCGGCTTTAATTGCGTAGTGTTTTACGATACGTTCAACCGAGCGACGGGTGAGTGCCGAAATGTCAGTACCGTCGTCGCGGGTCGTACGCGCTTTTGTTTTTTTGCTGATATTTTCTGATTTATCTTCCGTAGTTTTTTTATGCTTTTTTCCGTCAGCCTCCTCTGCGGCGTCCGCAACTTCCGACTTTTCAGTCTTGGCACTTTTTTGAAAACCATTTTCACCGCCGACTTTCACAAAGAGCGCACCTTCCATATCTTTTCTTTTATCTAAATAAGTTTTAAGAGCCATTCGAGCCGTGTCGGACAGAAAAACCACGCGGACCTTACCACCTTTGCCGCGAATTGAAAAATGATCAGCGCGAATATCCAAATCGCGGGTGAGAGAACAGAGTTCGGAGACACGCAGGCCGGTAGAAAATAATAATTCCAGAATGGCGCGGTCTCGAAGCGATCCAACATCACTGCCATCGGGCGCCGCCAGCAACCGCATTAATTCTTCAGCCGAAATAAAATCGATCTGCCTTTCATTAACTTTCGCCAATTCAATTCTCTCTGGCGGTAACGTTTCAATCTTTTGCCTGATCAAATATTTTAGAAATGCACGCAAAGCGATCAAGTAATAGTTCTGGGTCTTTTTGGCTGTCTCTTATACACATCTG
>DMQX01000086.1 GCA_003455555.1 Candidatus Tayloriibacteriota bacterium | reverse complement strand
GCGTCAGATGTGTATAAGAGACAGCAAATTGAGAGACTCACAATAGCAGTCCAGCATGGTTTTGAAGTTGTAGATAAGCGTTTCGACGCCATCGATAAACGTTTCGAACAGGTTGATAAACGTTTTGAAAGTGTAGACAAGAATTTTGTGAGTATGTATGAATATATGGACGGAGTAAAAACTGAAATGAAAGAAGGTTTTGGTGATGTTAACGGAAGGTTAGATAAGGTTGAAAATAGGTTAAGTAATGTTGAAAATGAATTAACAAACGTGAAGTTTCAATCAAGCAATTTGGATCCTCGGGTGACTGTGCTTGAGACGAAAGTGAAAATTATTGGTACGAAGCTTGGTTTGGAGTCATAAAATAACAAAAACCGCCTAAATAAGGTGGTTTTTGTTTTGGATAAAGTTTATGTTGACTATGACCGACCCTGTTCATATAATAGAGCTCGTTCAAAAGTCGATAAATAAACCTTAAAAATATCTTAAGACAGTGTAACCCTATGAAAAAAACCAAGAAAACTGAGACCTCTGATAAGAAAGCTGAACTAAAGGCTGAACCGATGAAAAAGATCTCTTCTATTGGAATATTGCCGCTTGGCGACCGCGTGCTCATAAAGAGGTCTGATGCGAGTGAATTGGAGACAACCAGTAAATTCGGCATTATTATCCCAGACACCATAAATAAGGAAAAGCCTGAGCAGGGCAAAGTTGTCGCTGTGGGCGATGGCCGACGGGATAAAACCGGCGCACTCATACCTATGTCCGTAAAGATCGGCGACACTGTGATCTTTTCAAAATATGCTTTCGATGAAATTAAAAGCGGCAGCGAGGAGTATGTCATGGTCAAAGAAGAAAATATTCTGGCAATCGTCAAATAGTAATTTCGTATTTCATTATTTTAATTTTATAAAAACATGGCAAAGAAAATTCTGTTTAATGAAGAGGCTCGGAAATCCCTAAAGCGTGGCGTAGATATTGTTTGTGATGCCGTCAAAGTGACCATTGGTCCGCGCGGGCGCAATGTGGTTTTGGATAAAGGTTACGGTGGTCCGACTATTACGAACGACGGGGTTTCTATTGCTAAAGAAATAACTCTTAGGGACAAATTTGAAAATATGGGCGCCGAGATCGCCAAAGAAGTGGCGACTAAAACCAATGAAACGGCCGGCGACGGCACGACAACTTCGGTTATTTTGACGCAGGCGATTGTTGAGGAGGGTATGAAACGCGTGGCCATGGGTGTCAACGCTATGGGTGTGCGCTCTGGTATTGAGCTGGCGGCGGCCGAAGTGGTCAAAGCTCTAAAAGAAATGGCCAAGCCGATCAAGACCAAAGACGAGATCCGACAGGTCGCGACCATCTCCGCAGAATCGGAAGAGATCGGAAAAATTATCGCTGAGACGATTGACAAGGTCGGCAAGGATGGTGTGGTGACGGTTGAAGAATCACCTTCATTCGGGGTTGATTCCGAAGTGGTGCAAGGTTTTGAATTCGACAAAGGCTATGTGTCGTCATACATGATTACTAACACCGAACGACTCGAAGCGGAGTACAGTGATGCCCCGATATTGATCACGGATAAGAAAATTTCTAGCATCAAAGAGATCTTGCCGCTTTTGGAAAAAATCGCGAGTACCGGCAAAAAGGAATTGGTGATCATTGCTGAGGATGTGGACGGTGAGGCCTTGGCGACTTTTGTGGTTAATCGTTTGCGTGGCGGCTTTTCTGTGTTGGCTGTTAAAGCTCCGGGCTATGGCGATCGCAAGAAAGAACTTCTTGAAGATATTGCCGTGACCGTTGGTGGAAAAGTAATAACGGAGGAAACTGGTTTGAAACTTGAAACGGTTGAACTTGCGATGCTTGGCAAAGCGCGAAAAGTTATCGCCACCAAAGACAAAACTGTGGTGGTTGACGGCAAGGGCAAAAAAACTGACATTGATCAGCGAGTTGCCGCCCTCAAAATCCAGCGTGAAAATACTGAATCAAAATTTGATGTTGAAAAGCTTGATGAGCGCATCGCTAAATTGACCGGTGGAGTTGCAGTGATACGTGTCGGTGCGGCCACCGAAACTGAAATGAAATATTTGAAACTCAAGATCGAAGATGCAGTTAATGCGACCAAGGCTGCGATTGCCGAAGGTATCGTGGCGGGTGGAGGCAGTGCTTTGATTCGGGCTGGCAAAAAGGCTGAAGAGCGAAAAGCTTTTCATGAAGCTAAGGCTGCCACGAATATTCAAAGCGGACAGGCGGAAATCTACATCGGTTATGACATTGTTATCAAGGCACTTGAGGCACCTCTTCGACAGATTGCGGCCAATTCGGGTAAAGACAACGGTTCGGTAATTGTTGAGAAAGTTAAAATGGCCAAGACCGAAAATGCGGGCTACAACGCGGTAGATGATACGATCGTCGATGATATGTTGAAAGCCGGTATCATTGATCCGGTCAAGGTGACTCGCAGCGCGGTCCAACACGCGGCCTCAGCGGCAGCTATTTTGTTGACCACAGAAGTGGCAATTGCGGATGAACCCGAAGAGAAAAAGGCACCAGCCGGCGCGGGGATGGGTGGCGGGATGGATTACTAGCTCTTATCTTGTTGATTCAGATGTGGTATAATATTCCGGTATTATTCAAGTAATCTTACTTTATGATTTTCATTTATATTATTATAGCTATCGTCGTTCTCGTTCTGCTTTGGCTGATGTTTTCGTACAATCGCTTTATCACTTTTATTAACCGAGCCAAAGAGGCTTGGGCTGATATTGATGTGCAGTTGAAGAGACGATATGACCTTATTCCTAACCTGGTCAGTACAGTGAAGGGCTATGCCGCGCATGAATCCGGCACCTTGGAAAAAGTTACTCAAGCTCGAAATATGGCCATGGGTGCGACCAATATCGCCGACAAGGCTCAGGCGGAAAATATGCTTTCTGGTACTTTGAAATCACTTTTTGCGGTCACCGAGCAATATCCTGATCTTAAAGCCAATCAAAATTTCCTTGATCTTCAAGCTCAACTTACCGACACGGAGGATAAAATTCAGGCCGCTCGACGGTTTTACAACACTAACGTTCGCGATCTTAATACCGCTCTGGAAGTTTTCCCTGGTAACGTAATCGCCGGCGCGTTTCATTTTTCCAAAATGGAATTCTTTAATTTGGAAGGCGATGAGGCTGCTCGTCAGAACGTTGAGGTAAAGTTTTAACATAATTAAAAATGGATATATATCACGAACAATCCAAGAATGTTTGGAAAA
>DMQX01000037.1 GCA_003455555.1 Candidatus Tayloriibacteriota bacterium | reverse complement strand
CAGCATATTCAACAAAAAACTGTCATCGTCTACCAGCAAAACTTTTTTCTTTAGTGTCTCAGTCATAATGTTATTATTATACTACAGTTTATTAACCTCCTCAAAGGGAATAACTTTGGCAAAGGCCTTGAGGATGGCGTCTTCCTTCATATTAAGCATACCTTGAGCGCGAGCGATCGTATTGATTTCAAGTTCCGTCTTCTGAGCCAAGATGGCCGCCTCGATCTCTTTGGTCATTGGCAGCATTTCAAATACCGCCACTCGGCCGTGGGTACCGGTCGGCGACTCAGGGGTTGGGTTTATCTGATAAACAGTCTGTGGATAAACAATAGATTTCCTGAATTCGTCGGAAACCTCGGCCAGTTCCCTATCTATAATGGCTTTAATACTGCCTTCTATAGGCACTTCCTTGACTGCCCGAGGCGCGGCTACACCAACGAGGCGCTGGGCTACGGTCATGATCAAAGTTGGGGCAATAAGGTAAGGATCGACTCCCATGTCTATGAGACGCGGAATAACACCGATGGCATTGTTGGTGTGAATGGTCGAAAGCACCAAGTGGCCAGTCAGCGCAGCTTGCACCGCAAGCTGCGCTGTCTCCTTGTCTCGGATCTCGCCCACCATGATAATGTCCGGGTCTTGTCGCAAAGTCGTACGCAATCCGGTCGAGAAATCGTAACCAATTTCCGGATGCATCTGCGATTGACTGACGCCGTCAATACTGTATTCGATCGGATCTTCGAGCGAAAGCACGTTGCTGTGCTCACGATCAACTTCATTAAGCATCGCGTAAAGAGTCGTAGACTTTCCGGAACCTGTCGGGCCGGAGATCAAGATCATGCCGTAAGGACGTGAAATAGCTTTACGCAACAGGTCGAGGTTCCTTTGCGTCATACCCAACTGATCGAGCGGGCGCACACCTTTTTCCTGATCAAGCAATCGAATAACGACTTTTTCGCCATAAAATGCCGGGAAAGTCGAAACACGAAAGTCGATTTTTTTGCCATCAATTTTGGCTGAAAAACGTCCGTCTTGCGGTTTACGTTTTTCATCTAGGCGCATACTGCAAAGGATCTTGACGCGGGCAACGAGCGACGAATGGATCTTGGTTGGCAAAACCAGACTGGTATTGAGTGTGCCGTCCACACGGAATCGAACACGAATTTTCTCATGGAGCAATTCAATGTGAATGTCGGACGCATCACCTTCGGTCGCGTAACGCAAAATGGTCGCCACGATCTTGGTAACCGGCGCATCTTCAATGATCTTGGTGTCTTTTTTGTCGTCGATTGCCGCATTCAGTTCTTTGTCCCCAGTCAACTCGGTTTCAAGATCGGTCAAAGCCACATTCACTTCACTCGACAAACCCTTATACATAGCGATCACTTTGGCAAAATCTTCTTCAGAAACCAAGAAAATCTTGAACGGCAAATGGACTTTTGACGAAATAAAACTGAGAGCGTCACGCGCCTCGATATTGTCCGGATCAACCAAACCAACTTCGAGCACGCCGTCTTTTAGTACGAGTGGCACGAACTTGTAATGCATGGCCGACTCTTCCGGAATATAAGCCAGAACATTCGAAGCTATCTCCATGCCAGTCAAACTTTTTCGAGGAATATCCAGATACTCGGCTTTGGCCGACATGATATCTTCCCCGTTTATGCCACGACGCAACAAAACATCCTCGATCGAGAGGTTCTGCTGATCCATCTCATGCTCAATGTCAGGAACATCATCGCTTGAGACAATATTTTTTTGAACCAAAACATCAATAAGGCTCATGCGAAAAATTAAATTATTATCTGGTCGATCTTGGCAATGGAACTGTGACTGGCGTGGTTGAAGCTTGCGGCGCAGCAAACACAGCACCTGAAGGTGGCAAATATGGATTTGGACGGCCGACAGTCTGAGTTGGGATCTCTACACTCCAGTCCTGCAGAGAAGTAAACTTTGGATTATCAAATATTTTCCCGTTAAGATTTATGGATTTTAGGCGATTGAGCAAGGCCAAAACTTTGGCACCGTCGGCACTCGTATTATCCAAACTCGGATCAGACACCAGAGTGGATTGGCCATGAGCAACATCGACGTATTGCGCAACCGTAAAATATCCCGCTCCTACGATCGCCGCTAAACCAAGTAATGAAATGAAATATCGCATATATTTATTGTGTTGATTTTATTGACGTTGCTGTTTTTGGATTCAACCAAAAAGCATTGATGCTGAGGGCAACTTTGTAATGATTTGGGTTTTTGTTGTCTGCCGTAAAGCCTAATGATTTAATTTCCACCAAGCGCAAACTCTTCTCAAGATCATTCAGAAACAAACTCAGGTTTTCGTAAGTTGTGTTGATTGAAAAACCCAACACCATCTGTCCATACTGTTTTTTAGAAGAACCAATAGCTTGTGTTGTCGCCACAGCTCCAGAAGCCTGACCCGCTCCTACCGAAATATCCTGGATTGAAGTGCCATAATGCGAAGCGACTCCCTGAATATCCAAGAACAAACGAGTATTGTCCACGTTGTCCGGCAAAAGTTTCTGTAGTTTTGTTATATCGGCCGGTTGAAAAGCATTTTCTTTGTCCACTAAACTTGATCGGACGGATTCCAATTCGACTATCTTGTCCAAAGCATCCTGAGATTCGGCCAGCTGAACCTTTAGATCTTTTACCGCAGTATAATGCGGGTTGATCCACATAAAAAATGAAGCTATTGAGGCGATGACAAGTAGAAGTGGTAAAATTACTCGGTTCATATTTATTGATTAGCGACTTTATATTGAAGTATCGACGAGTCAACAGAAGCCGTAAATTTGAAGGTCACACTACCATCCAGAGCGAGCCCCAAACTTGAAAAGACCTGATTCTGAAAATATGGCTGGGCTGAAAAAGTGTCCGACTGCAAAGCAACCGAGGCAAAGTTTGGAGCCTTGCCGCTTAAGTTTAAAGTGAGTTTGCCGGCATCGTCAGAGTTATATTTCATATCAGTGAACTGCACGGATTGCACAGTGTTATCACCGATTAATTTCAATAGCGAAGAGATCGCCAGATGATTATTGAGCAGTGTGCTGGCTGCCTGGAGACGTCCGTCCAATTGCACAAAGTGATCTACCGAAGCGGTATCAAAAGATTTTATTTTATTACTTAAATCTATATTTTTTGCCGTGATAGAATTTTGGATAATATTTCCGTACAGGTAAACTCCAACAGATGCTGCAACCGCGACAATAAAAATAAACCAACCGACAATAGAGAGAATGCCGGCAGAAGCTGGTGCAGGTTTTTTGGCCTTGTTCTCTACGAGAGGCTGCCTGGGAATGAATGTTGTTTGTAATTTTCCTTCCATATTATTTTTGTCTAGGTGCTATTAGTTATAAGTATACTATACTCATGTTTTTGTGTGAAGCTGTGTATAGCTTAAGTTTCCTGCAACATGCGCAACGCCGCACCAACCGCAACCGAAAACTCCGGGTTAGCACTTTTCAGAACATCTTGAAGGAAAGCCGGAGCCTCAACCTTGGAAAAAGGCTCGCCAATCGCCACGTCGGTCTGGAAACTCTTCTTTGCGGTCGGCAAAATACCTTTTAATAATGCACCGCCACCTATTAACATCACCTGATCCACAGTTTTACCGTATTTCTTCTCATAACTTAACAAAACTTGATTGGCTTCAGCAAAAATATAATCGAGTGTAAGTGCCACCATACCGATAACATTTCGATCTGATTGGGAAGAAGAAATATCGGTATCTCTTTTCATTTTTTCAGCATCAGCAAAAGGAACACTAAGGGCGTTCGAAATGGCCAGCGTAATGTCCTGTGAACCGCGGTTGATCAAGTGTGTATTGCGGATCACGCCGCGCTCAACTACATAGAGTTTTGTCGTACCAGCCCCAATATCCACGATCATGACCGACTTGGAATTTTGATCGAGCAAGGCCCTGATTGTGCTGAACATTTCTATCTCATAAAAAGCGGTAATAAGACTGGTCTTGGCTCCGATTTCCTGATATTTCGTGACCGTGTCATTATGAATAGCCACCACCATAACATCTGTTTTATCTATTTTATTGCCCCTCTGATCCTGTTTCGGTTCATCGGCATAGGTCGGATACAGCTTGCCCTCTTTCGGCACAATGGACCAATCGAGCAAAACTTCCGATATCGGCACCGGAATATATTTACGAGCTTCAATAGGCACCATTTGAGCCAATTGTTTTGGATCAGAAGTCGGCATTTCTATAAGTGACACCAGGCTAGCCAAAAATGGGATAGCCACTGCGCTTTGCTTAGCCGTGACCGAAGATTCCCGACACAAATCCGTCAGTGCCTCAGCGATCTTGTCTGAAGACAGGTTCATGGCTTTGCCCATTTCTTTGCCGTCATATGGACCGAGGGCGATCTCACCATAAGTCTCCAGCACTGCCCTACTGTGCCGGCGAGTTAATTGAACAACCTTGATTGAAGAAGCGCCGATATCCACACCCAAAAAACTTTGATCTTTTGGCGGGAATAAATTTTTATAAATATTTGATATCGAGAATGCCATGCTTTACGTTGCGTATAGTATAACACGCTTCATTATATAAATGCACAGATTATTTATTAAAATTCGTGACCGTTTTGCCAACATCCTGTTTCCACAAAACAATCTTGAAAAAGAGGCCGATGTGTCAATTACCGACGCAGCCAAAATTCAGAAAAACGACGGCGATCAGTCAATCAAATATCCGAGTCCTGCCTACAGTTTTTTTGCCTACCGAACCGAGGCTGTGCGAAGTATGATCTGGCGTCTGAAATATCGCTGCGACATGTCCGTTGCCGCAATCTTTGGCAAAAATATCCACGACCACTTATGTGAAGAGCTGGCAGAGTTGTCAGTGTGGTCCAACTTCCGAGACCCACTACTTATACCAATACCGATTTCCAAAAAGAAGCTGCGGTTGCGAGGCTTTAACCAAAGTGCGGCTCTATGTAAGGCTCTGGCGACCATTGATGAAAACAGGTTCTTTGTCTACGCACCCAATGTCCTTAATAAAGTAAAGGACACTAAAAGCCAAGCTCGTGTAAAGGACAAAAGAAGTAGGCTCGAAAATCTAAAAGACAGCTTTGCGGTCAAGGACAATAGCTCGATTAATAATCGGAATATTATTCTGCTGGATGATGTTTTGACGACAGGCAGCACGCTGACCGAGGCCACAAACACTTTAAAAAAGTCTGGCGCCGGAAATATTATTTGGCTCACGATAGCTCATTAATTTAAAAGTGATTAATTCTACACGATTTTACTAGACATGCACCACATATAGGAGTATTTTTAAGTTAGAAAGTTTCAAAAGCAAAATAAAGGAGACGGTAATGCCGAACAAAAGATCGACCGACTGTATCAAAATTGTCGAAACCCCCGAAGGAAATGAACCCACGGAAATCCGGCACAGACTGATAGACCTGGTCTTTCCTTGCTGCCGTGTTCGTACCGGTTTTAGCGTCGAATGGACAGCTTTTATTTCCGTTCTGGACGAGAGGCGTCCGAACGTGGCTAAATGGTACAAAAAAAATGCTCCACTAAAGCCAGGTCAATTTTTTAATTTCCGGGAAAATGTTGCAGTGATTATCAGTGGAGTCAATCGAAGGTCTAGATAAGACATCCACACTTTCAAACCAATCCGCTAGCGCTGTCACTTTGACAGCTTTTTTTTATTTTAAAATAATCAGTAGAAACAAAGAAAAGCCGCGCACGTTGCGTGCCGGCTTCGGAGTTTTTTTTGACGATTAACGTGCCTTTGATGACGGCACGAAATTAATATCGCCGCCGTCTTCTTTAAAGTGCAGCTCGATGACCTGATTGTTACGGGCCTGGTCGCTGAAACTCCGCAGATCGATCCGGCAGATTTTATAGGCGCCGTCTTTGAGTCGAAATGCGACGTCGTAGCAGAAGTCTTCCTTGCCGAAGGATTGCACACCAAGCATCTCCCAACCATCCGGATAGCCGATCACCAGATCGTGACAGCCCGAAAACTCCTTGGCCTTGGCCTTACTGTTGGTGATGAGGTACGTGGCAAAGATCTTGAAGTTGCCCGAAATGAACCCGACTCGATATGTCGGATCGACCGGCGGCTGAGCCTGCGTGCGCGTAACTCCGACAAGAAGCAAGAGCAACACCCCCAGCAACACACCGACACAAAGACGCTTAGAAAGGACTATCATAGAATTCTCCAAAAAAGAGAAAAAGAACCAGGCCAGAAACATTCTGGTCTCCTGCTCTATTTAATCACAATAGGTATGAAGAAAACTTAAAAAAAGTCTAAAGGAATACTAAAAACCGAACTTCACGTATTTGTAGTAAGGACTAGAGTAATCTTTGGCCATTTTTCCTGCCATTTCTTCTGGAGCATTCTTGTCTTAACTTCTTCAATACCGCCTCTAAAATTAGGAGTCGGCCTGACCACAAAATTTATCAGGTCACCTATGCCATATGGTGCTACAAGCTCAAGTTTACCTTCTTTGTTCAATTTCACTCCGATAGCCGTAACAGTTTCCGGCCACTTTGAAATAGCGTCCGCGGTTGATGTGTAAGGCAGCAAACCATTACGTTCGTGCATATAAACTTCATTTTTGATCTCCCAAATTAAACCGGTCTTCTTTCTTAACTCCTCGGACAATTTATTATCGGCTTCCCAACCATTTCCATTTTGATCAAAATAAACCAAATCGATATCTCTAGTATCAACTTTTTCTTTTTTATGGCCGCACAAATGATCCCAAATTTTATTTCTGACAAACCCGGCACCAATCACCCAGTCGGGCAGTTCGAGCTTTGCTGCGATATTAATCACATACATCATCCACGCATCTTGCTCGATCAAATTCAAAATATCTTGTTCGGTCATATGATATTCATTTTTCTTCACCTCTGCATGCTGTGTGGTTCACGCTTCGCGATACCCGTAGGGGTACGGAGTTGGAACTTTAATAGATACAGTATGCAACAAAGCGCCCATTAAGAGCACTCGTTGGAATAATGGAATGTCTTATTGAGAGCACGACTGACCTGTAGCGACGCTGTATAATGTAGTTGCACTGCAACCAGGAATTGAGGCGGGGGTTGGAATTGGACTGTTTGGCTTACATAAAGCTCCCGTGAGATTATTAAACATTGCTCCTGAGTCGCAATTTGAAACCGGAGCAACTGGAATTACAGGTATAACTGGGGCAGGAGTTGGCGTACCAGGGTTACACAAAGCTCCGGTAAGATTATTGAACATTGCACCTGATGCACAACTTGATACGATCGGAGATACTATCACAGGCAATGGAGTTGGGATTGGTGCACATTCATTAAGCGCTGCCTTCCACACTTGGCCAGATGGACAGATTTTAATAGAGTCAGAACATGGTTGACCGGTTGTGACGCTGTAAGACAAACCGGCGCTACAGCCAAAAATCGGTGCAGGAGTAGGTGTAGGAATTAGGGTGCAGGCATTAATAGATGTACTCCATGATTGACCCGCTGGACAAATCTGGACAGAACTAGAACATGATTGACCTGTAGTGACGCTGTATAATGTAGTTGCACTGCAACCAGGAATTGAGGCGGGAGTAGTAGGGTTTATTGTTGAGCACGGTGCTCCAGTAAGGTTGTTAAACACAGCACCGGAAGCACAGTTTGAAACCGGAGCAACAGGTGTTACTGGTTTTGGATCTGGTGTATTTGGATTACACAAAGCTCCGGTAAGATTATTGAACATTGCACCTGATGCACAACTTGAGACTTGAACTGGTTTGCAAAGAGCGCCAGTTAGATTATTGAACATTGCACCTGATGCACA
>DMQX01000068.1 GCA_003455555.1 Candidatus Tayloriibacteriota bacterium | reverse complement strand
TCTATCACCAAACCAACTTGATAGCGTTTCAACAGATCGATAAAACCACCATAATGGTCCACATCCGGACTACTGATCATTAACACATCAATGAATTTGTCATACCAAGGCATCAATTTGCCGATCTCAGAGAGAAGCGCAGCATTCGGACCTCCATCTATGATCATTTGCTGATGGGTCGGCGACTCAATATATATACTGTCGCCTTGTCCGATATTGAGAAAAGCGACAGTCAGTATTTTATTCGGTGTTTCCCGATAGACCGCCTGCCAAATGAAAATACTTGCGAGTAGCAACGTCACAACAATCAAGAGTCGGTAATATTTTTTTATAAAGTCAGCCATGTTATAATGTATTTTATAAAGTATAAGGATTATCAAATAAAATATCGCCATATGTACACAGCACAAACATTTACAATCCCGGAACTAAAAGGCATTTCTAAGCGCACGGTTGAGGAACACCTCAAGCTGTACGCCGGATATGTTAAATTCTCAAATTTAATACTCGAAAAAATAAAAGAATTAAGTTCGGATACTGAAAAGAACGCCTACACCATCGGCGAACTGCAGCGCCGATTCAGTTTTGAATTCAACGGTATGCGCAATCACGAATATTATTTCAAAAGTCTTGAAGGCGGACCTTCACAACTTTCTGATGACAGCCAACTCAAGAAAGCAATCGTGGATCAATGTGGCAGTTATGAAGCGTGGATGACCAGCTTCATAACACTCGCACTAACTCGGGGTGTAGGATGGGCAATGCTTTATTTCGATCCGATGACAAAGAAATTAATCGGGTCATGGGTTGATGAACAACACCTCGGACAACTCAACGGCTTACCTCTCGTGCTCGGACTCGATATGTGGGAACACTCATTCATCATCGACTATTCTCCGGCCGACAAGAAAAAATATATCACGGCTTTTTTTGAGAACCTGAATTGGAGTGTGATCGAAAAAAATTATCTAACCGCTCGAGGTTAGCCGAAGTTAAAGCAGTACCGAAAGTTGAAACAGAGGACGTCCCACTCAAAATGAGTGCGGCGTTTTTTGTTTCCATTTTTGTTGCGGTTTCTGCTTTTATTTTTAATGCTCCACTTTTTTCTGCTTCTTCTTTTTTCGTTTTGAATCTTTGCAGACGCCACAACCAAAAAGCAAGCATGCCGTACATCGACACCACCGCCCATTCCGGAATGCGGTACATCACTACACCAAAGGGAATATGCGCAAAGAATTTCGTAATCAGCAAAATATAATCGAGCATAAGATTTGAGATCGCGACGAGCGGCAATGCCAACATACTGTGAACATAGCCAACAAGTGTTGCAGCAAACCCGAAACCCATAACGACCGGCAGAGTTGGTAGGATCAGTAAGTTGGTAATAACCGTAACCAATGAAATTTGCCCGGAGGTTGAAAGGAGTATCGGCAAAAGAAATATTTCGATTACCGCGGTGCCGAGTATCGTATCGCGGATCAAGTACTTCTCCGGCAGAAATTTTATATATGCCGCATATTTTTCAAGCGCCGGCGGTACCGCAAAGATTACCGCAAATGTTGCGATGCAAGACAGTTGAAATGACACATCGAAAACCACCATCGGATTCCAGAGAGTCATGCAAAGCACAGCCGTGAAAAGCGCACGACCGACATGGTAGGTCCGATAGACCAGTGCCGCTGCAATCACCAAAAGTGCCATGATCCCCGCACGTACGATTGTCGCTCCAAATCCAGTCATCGTAACGAACGCAATAATCCCAGCCGCACCAATTACAAGCCGCAACTTCTTGGGCAGAAAAATAAGTATAGCCATCAACCCCTGCGCAATAATTGTGACATTGAAACCTGAAAGCGCGACGATATGGATCAGGCCGGCTTGCGTAAACTCTGTCTGTTCAGTTTTTGAAAGTGACGATCGGCCACTCACTAGAAGTCCAGCCAATAGCCCACTCCTAGGCGCGGAAAATAGTTCATTAATTTTGCCCAAGAAACTATTTTTTATATTGATGAGATATTCTCGCACAATATTTTCCTTGTGATGCGAAACGATTTTCACACTTGGAAAAGTCATAGTGTAAAATATCCCCTGCCGAGCCAGATAGACATCATAGGCAAAATCACCACTACTACTTTCCAGCGGTTTTGGAATCGCGAGTTTTCCAAAAAGTTTTATTTCATCACCGTATGCGAGAGTTGAATACCGATCTCCAGTTACCAATACTTTTGCCGACTTTGTACTGCTTGCAACATTTGGCAAAGTTTCCACAATTATTTTTGATGATGAATCCGAAGGTTGAGGTTCTTCAACAACAATCGCCGAAAGTGAAACTTTTTTATTGACCAGACTATCAAGGACACCTGCGTGGTTAAAAGACATCCATAAAGCTGTGCGTCCGGTACCAACCGACATACCAAAAATACACACCACAAAAATCACTGCCAACGCAGAATTTTTTGCAGAAACAAAATATCGGCGGCGCACCACAATCCATGAAACGATTCCCGTACTCACAAAACTGATGCACACAAAAACAGCCGAATACCAGGTATGCGTTACGAGAGAGGACAAGTATGTCCCAGCAACTACGCCGCCGACCAGCGAGTAAAGTCGTGCGTGTTGCACGATTACATGTTACACAACAGAGATAAAATATTTATAAAGAAATTCTAAAGAAAAAATCAAATATATGGAACAGCGCTTTGCATGTTTTTATTTAGAGAATTCAGCAATGATAACTTGTTCATCTGCTTTACTTAAAGACTTCTTAAACTTTGCTCCGGAGGCGCCTTTCACCCGAGCTTCGCACTCGGCCCAAGTCTTGTGCACTTCAATTTTTCCGCCGATTCGGCTTATATATGAATAAGCTTTTTTACTTGATCGTTTTTTGGACTCACTCCGAGCGGAAGTTTTATCAGCATCTTGTGAAACAGACGCAATATCGATTGAATAACCAGAAAGAGGTCCATCATAAAGTTTAATTTCCTTCTTATCAGCAAATGTTGTAGCTATCTCATCACATCGCTCGTTTCCTGCAACGCCAACATGTCCTTTAAGAAGTTTCCATTCGATCTTTTCATCGCCTGGCATAGCCTCCAAAAGATAGGACATTTTTTCCCAAAGATCGCGGTTGAGTACTTGTTCTTTTTGTAGTGTCAGCCAGCCGCGAGCTTTCCAACCCGAAACCCATTTCGTGATTCCGTTGATGACATAAGCCGAATCAGTATGGACAACGCATTTAAAATTTTGAGTTAAAAGTTCATATTCAATCAGGAAATTAATTGCCGAAATAACCGCCTGCATTTCCATACGATTGTTTGTAGTGTGAGCTTCTCCATCACCAAGTTCTATGACTCGTTGATTGGCCACCACCACTGCTCCCCATCCGCCAGAGCCAGGATTTCCACGCGACGATCCATCCGTAAATATCAAAATATTTTCCATAGGATTAGTATATTCGTTAATTTAAATTACATCAACAATTCGTAATCGCAATTCGGTGCGGCCGGCAAAAACTGATTTTTCAAGTGACGCGATGAGATTGATTTTTTTGCCGGCCGCTGGCACGTTAGCAAAATCTTCCGGTTTCGCAAAAAATCCAATAGCGGAAACTTTATCTCCTCTCTTGTTCCGAAAAACCAATTCCAAATGATCAGTTTTTTTGCCAAACTTTCGCACACTTTCAACTACTACATTTTCAAACAAAAATATCGGCTTCTCATTAGCCAAACCAAACGGCATCATTTTTTCCAGACTGCGAAAATTCTGCCAAGTCACATCGTCAAGCCCTATCACCGCATCAATAAAAATTTGTTCGGCATCTTTATTTTTTTTCTTTTTTAAATAAGCTGCGTGCAGTTCCTCTTCCAAATGATGGATACGATCGTGCTCAACCGCAAACCCACCAGACATCGCATGTCCGCCAAAATGGGTAAAAACTCCTGTCGAAACTTCTTGCATCATTTCAACCAGATCCACACTGCCATCAGATCGACACGATCCTTTTATTTCCGTACCATCCTCCCTGCCCCACAAAAATACTGGCCGCTTATATTTTTCCATCAAAGTGTTTGCCGCAAGTCCGAGCAAAGAAGGTTTCCAACGCGGATCACCGATCACCAGCACCGGATGTTTTTCAAAATCCGAACGATCCGCGATTCGTTTGTGCAGTTCTTTTACGATCCCAGCCACTATACCTTTGCGCTCTTCATTTATGCTGTGCAAGTGATCAGTAAAGACACCAGCTTCAGTTTCATCAGTTGTCGAAAGTAAATTAAACGCATCCATTGGCACACCCATGCGCGATGCGGCATTAATGCGAGGCGCGATCATAAAACCAATATCATCTTCCGTAATATTCATCTGTGACACATTCATTTTGCGCAACAATTTCATAAGACCAAGTCGTGGAGACTTTCGCAAAACTTTTAAACCATAATGTGCGAACATTCGGTTCTCCCCTTGCAGAGGCACCATGTCCGCACAAGTCGCAATGCCCACCATATCAAGCAACCATTTTTCTGCGCCCTCCTTCATGCCAAAACGATTTTTCTGCAAGATCGCTTGGATCAATTTGTAAACCACACCAGATCCACACAACATTTTATATGGATACTCACAACCATCTTGTTTGGCATCGAGCACCGCAAAAGCTTTAGGCACACTGTTAACCGGCAAATGATGATCGGTCACTATCACATCAATGCCAAGCGATTGCGCATGAACAACTTCCTCAACATCAGCAATCCCACAATCAATCGTGATCATCAGTGTGGCTTTTTTTTCTTTGAACGTATCAATCGCGTTTTTATGCAAACCAAAACCTTCAAGGTGCCGATGTGGAATATATACTTCAAAATTGGTTACTCCAATCTTTTTAAAAAAATCCGACAGCACCACTGCCCCGGGCACGCCGTCAGCATCATAATCGCTGTAGACAATTATTTTTTCCTTCTTTTCAATCGCTTGCAAAATACGCGCCACCGCTTTGTCCATATCTTTCATCAAGAATGGATCATGAGCGTCGTTTTCAAAATGAGGGTTTAGATATTTTTCAGCCTTTAACGCCGAGTCAGCACCACGATAAAACAGAAGTCCGCGCATCAGTTCTGGGTAAACAGCGAGCTCGCTTGCGGCAGACTCCGGAATTTTCTCTCGAACAGAGTATTTTGACATCTCATCATTTTATCACGAACGAGCTTCAAAGGTGTCCTGGGCACATTTTAAGCTTTTGTTGTATAATACTTTTATGGAAAACTGTATTTTCTGCAAAATTGTAAATGGCCAGACACCCTCTCATCCGGTCTATGAAGATGAAAAATTCCTGGCCTTTTTGGATATTCGGCCTCAATCACCCGGACATACGCTCGTAATCCCGAAAGAGCATTTCCGCTGGGTTTGGGACGTGCCAAACATTGGCGAATACTTTGAAATCGTAAAAAGGATCGCTTTGGCCCAAAAGAAAGCTTTTGATGTTGAGCAAGTTATCTGTAAAATTGTTGGTGAAGAAGTACCCCATGCTCACATATGGCTAATCCCAAGCCCTGTCTCTTATACACATCTGACGCTGCCGACGATCTACTCTGTGTAGATCTCGGTGGTCGCCGTATCA
>DMQX01000023.1:6069-10289 GCA_003455555.1 Candidatus Tayloriibacteriota bacterium | reverse complement strand
GATCTTGGCTGAGCGGTCTGCATACGTCAGCATTTTCATTTTCAATAACTTGGCTTTAAGTGCATAAAAACGGTGAGATATCGGAAAATGCCGAGTCACAGTATCGACAAAAGTGGTGATGGCTTTTTCGTCATTCTGATAACCAAGGATCGTGGCGCTGTACGGTTCCTGAAAGCCGCGCAACTCATCATCGATCTTTTTATCAATGACCACCGCATTCACCTCTGACTCAGCAAAAGCCGAAATATTTTTCTGAACTTCCATCATGGCTTTATGGAGAGTTTGTCGATCGGCATTATTAAGATCGGACACTTTCATGTGAGCTTCAGCTATCGGCAGTTTCTTGCCTTTGAAATTTACGGTCTGAGAGTTGAGTAATCGGTCTTGACCATCAACCCATAAACTGTGTCCCGGCAATGATTTCAAATTTAGAATTTTTTCTTCGGCTTCTGATAGTTGATATTTTGCGCGTTCAAAAAGCACCTTCAACCAATAACTGAAATGCGCCAGTTTCTTGCTAGTCAAAAATTTGTTCTGTTGCTCGACCGAAAGCGTTCCAAAAGACAAAGAGAAAAACAACAATTTATTCGAAATTTTGGCATAACGTTGTTGTAAAATAGACAGTTGCGCCGTCACTTCCTGATCTGCACCGTTGAGGTCGGAAAGATAATGAAAATACATAATAGGCTTGGAACCCTGTGGCATGCCCTCGAGTTTTTCATACGCTGTCAGCGCATCAAAAAGAGCGTTTTCATCACTTAAATATTTCTGGTCATTTTTATATTTTTTTTCAAAAGATTCTACCGCAGTCTCAACCTCCTTCAAATCCTTCTCGATCTGCGGATCTTTTTTTGATGAGTAAAGCAGACCCAAATTCCAAGTCGTTTTTATTTTTTCTTTTATGACTTTCATAGCAAGTAAGTATTAAAGAATAAATTGACCATCCGCATAAATTATCTTTGCAGCTCCATTTGCCGTATACGCCGTAACTTTCCTTGGTGATGTTGAAATTATATCAGTATGCACAGCTGAATCATTAAATCCCTTTTTCTGCCAATCCTTGGCCTTCAACTTGTTTGGATCACCTCTAAAGCAGCTGGTATAGGCGCTGCCGAGCGCTATATGCGTATTACCTTGTGGTCCGCCCATATTCTCGTCAAAAAGGGTCTCGGCCATAAAATGCGTGATTTTCGAAAATCGACGATCGGTCAAAGAGAATTCTCCGACCTTGTCTGCATTTTTGGTCGCTATCATGCTTTTTAAAACCGATTCGTTCGACTTGGCGCTAGCCGAAACAACTTTGCCATTTTTAAACGTCAATTCAATACCTTCTATAATATTGCCATAACGATAAAGCGGTTGATTGAATTTTATCCAACCATCAGTACCGCGCCAATCAGGTGATGCGAATAATTCAAAGCTAGGAATGTTCCGGCCGCTGCCACCTTGCCACGAACGATCCTGCCCGACTTTGATCCAAAGGTCGACATCTGGACCTTCCACATGCAGTTTCTCGATCTTCAAGTTATTTAACTTGGCGCGATATTTTTCCAGGTCCTTATAAACAGCTTTCCATTTTTTGACTGGATCTTTTTCATTCAAAAAACAAGCGTCAATTATTTGCTGCCAATATGCCTCAAGCGAGAGACCAGCCTCTTTAGCCATAGCCGGCGTACCATAAAGTCCGAGTGTCCAGGTGAATTTGCCTTTGTTCTCCTTAATATTACGCCACTCCATGTATGGCTTCCGGGCATTACTATGCGCCATGATCTTTTTGGCATCTATACCTTTTAACGCTTGCTTATCGGTCTCACTTAATAAATAAATTGAGTGGTCAATCTCGTCGATGAGACCCTTCATGTATTTAGCTGGAAAAAATTCCAGCTGGTGATTTTCGGCGATAAGATAAAAATCTTTCTCCACCGCATATGATGCATCGTTCGATGGTCGATAATTTGAAATGACATGACCACCCGATCGCCAGATGGCTTTCTGGATTTCCAGAAATAATGGTTTGGCATATTCCTCCGCGATCAAATATACGGTATCGCCCTTTTTTATGCCTTCACCGCTACCCAAAGCAAAATTCACCAGCACATGAGCATACTTTTCCAGGATCTGTTGTGCCGGCTGATAGAGCTTATTTTGGTTTTTTTTTGGCATATTTTTTTATAATTTGAAAGTCTTTTTTAAGTGTATCCTTGAGCTTTTGATTATATATTGCCGCCGCTGGATGATAGAGCGGAATAATAGTCACCTTACCATAACCAGTCCTGGCTTCAAACCATTTGCCGTGGGTCAGAGAGATTGTTTTCAGGTCGCCCGAAAGACCGAATTTTTGCATAATATAGATCATAGAGAATCGACCCAAAGTGGCGATGACTTTGGGTTGAATTATTTCGATCTGGCGATCAAGAAAAGGCGCATAAATATCGATTTCCGCTGGGAATGGATCACGATTTTTCGGCGGGCGATCCTTGACGATACTGGTGACATAAACATGTTGTCGGTCAACTTCGATCGACTCCAGTAGTGAGTCCAATATTTTACCCGACGATCCGCAAAAAGGTTTGCCGGTTTCCGCCTCTTTCCGCCCCGGCGCTTCGCCAATGAACATTATATCGGCAAAAATACTACCCTCGCCGATAACCGGTAAAACCCCGTTTTTAATTCGCTCCAAATAAAGTACCGATTTTTTTAAATTAGTTACCTCCTCCTCGACCAACCGGAGTGCCCTACTGCGGTTTTTCTCGTTATCCCTCTTCATGAAAGTTTAAACAGATATTAAAATTATTAGGTTTGTCCAAACAGATCATATTTGTCTCTTTTTTACATTATAACAAAAAGGTGAAGTCCGAGCGACTCCACCTATAAACCAAACTCACATAGCCACAACACCAGGCATTTGGGACGCCACTTCCGCTTCGCGTCTTTCGAAACCGACCGCACCTCCTTGAGTGATGTACCAACGCAGCAGCCTTTCTTTCTGCTCGTCAGTCAGCCTGAACAAATCAAACGGTTCAATCACCTCCTTAGTGTGATTGATGTTATAGAAAAAAATGTTCACCAGACCAAAAGCCTCGTCACACTGAGCTCCGTTCCAACACGACAATTGGTTGGATGTGCGGAATTCCGTTTCCTGAGACGCTGCCATTTCTTACACTCCCATATAAGAGCAGGAGAAATACTATCTCAGCCAATAATACACTTATTGCGCTGCACCACAACTAGTAGTTATGCACAACTCGCGTAATTAAAACAAAGTTTTTTTATCGGCCACGGAGATCTTTTCAGTTTTTTCAGATATTTTTTTAGGAATTTTTTCGGAAGAGCCCTCAGCCTTGGCGGTCATAAGAGCCCCGTGCATCGCGAGACGGTAGGTGCAATAATCGCAACTTTTTGCAGGCAACGGACAACGCACATCATCAAGACATTTCTTGATCGAGAATAAAATTGGTTCGACCCAATCAGTATTGCCGGTATATGGAATAAGTTTTACATCAAATTCTAATCGGCCGTCAAAAGCGGCGCGATCAGTTTGTCCGTTCACATAAACAAAATAACCGGTATCAGAAACCTTGAAACCATTCTGTCGGAACAACCATTGATAAACCTCGATCTGACGGCGATAACCATCCTGCCAGTCCGCGTCCAGTTTTACCTCCCCGTCCTTCGCGGTAGCTTTATAGTCAGCTATAATCAATTCACCTTTCGGATCAATCCAAACATCATCAACACCGCCGGAAACTAACAATCCTGTCGGCTCGTGTAAATAACGGATACCCCTTTTCAAAGCGTCACGCCATTCATCCATTCTTTTATCGGCAAAAGGCACCGCATCGAGTCCGTAAGTTTTTAGTAAAGGATGAACCGTCTTGGCTGCGCGATGAATATCAAATTCCTTTTTTAAAAGGGCATCAACGGCACTGTTCAAATTAAACGGGTAACCCTTCGGCCGAGCTACTCCATATTTATTATCAATGTAAAAACAGCGAGGACATTCCTGAAAAAAATCTATTTTTGAACGCGAAAGCCTCCAACTCTTGCCTCCGTAGTTCCAATCAGAATTGCGTTTTGGATTATAAAAACCGGCCATGCTGAGATTATACCACAAGGGCACTTCTATTTTCTATTTCGCTTCGCTCAAGAAAATAAGTCGTACCATATGCCTACATTTTACGGCCGGAGAGTTCGTTTCTTTCAGCCTCTTCTTCCTCCAA
>DMQX01000023.1:0-5822 GCA_003455555.1 Candidatus Tayloriibacteriota bacterium | reverse complement strand
GCCTCTTCTTCCTCCAAAACAACGCCAGGAGCGTACAGACGGCGAACTTTTGCCTCAAAACTCCAGAGTAAAGTAAAAACGCATAGGGTCAAAACTGTGGCAAACACAGCCAAAACATACATTTCATAGCCAACAGCCAAACCTATAGCAGCCGCGACCCAAATGCCCGCTGCAGTGGTCAAACCGTTAACCTTGGTGCCATGGAATATAATAAGACCGGCACCAAGAAAACCGATACCCTGCATAACACTGCCAGCCAATTGTAATGGATCAAAGTTAATCTTGTTCGGATAGCTTGCAATCACCGCTTGAGCCATTATAACAATCATGGCGCAACCCATAGAAACCAAAGAATAAGTGCGCATGCCGGCACTTTTACCGGAAAGAGTGCGCTGTACACCAAGCGACATGCCAAGTAGCAACGCCAGGATCAATTGCAGAAATATAACTTGATATTGGTGGAAACCAGCAATTAGAAAGTCCATGATATTATTTTTATCTAATAAAACTACAACGCTTTTATCTCATCAATAATAGCATCAATTCGCTGTCGGCTGAAACCGCCCGCTTGCAGAATCGGTAATTTTTCGAGAACAGTCGAACAAATAACGAAACCTTTACTGATTAAATATTTTTTTTCATCAGAATTAATAGAGACGAGCGAAGTGATCGGGTGCATTTTGTATTTAACGATTAGATCGTGCAAATTGCCGTTGACCGGATAGTTCCAACCGATCATACCGACACCTGAGCACATAGCATAACTGATAGCACTTTTTGTAAATTTTGTATTAGTCACAAGTAAACCTTCGGACAACATCATTTCACGACCACCATAATTAAAATGCATTTTCCGCAGATCATCGAAACGAGCTTTAACATAAAGCGCTACCTTGAGATCGGTCTTGATGCCGTTCGTATTATGAAATTTCACCTCGCACATGATCAATTTCTTTTCATTGAAGGCAACAACATCCAGCTCATGCTCAGTACAATAACCTACAATCATCTTATCAGTCTCGATAGTGTAACCTTGCACCTTAAATATCTCAGCGACGAATTTTTCAAAAGGAAAACCTGATGGCCCAAGTTCGGACAAAGACCGACGCATAGAGTACCGGACGGCACTAGCCTTTTCCATTTTATGTAAAATGAAAAATGCATGGCGATATATTTCAGTCGTGCTCATACCGTCGATCAGCTCTTTTTGAACGACATCGATTATTTTTTGAACTGACGTCGGTGAAACTCCTGCATTGAGCAGAGAGTGCTCTAGCTTTAGCACATTAAAAGGTTCGCGCTCACCGTTCGATTTTACGACAGTGATCATTTGTGGAACCTTCTTTTTAATTTTTGAAAATAGTACAGCCACAATTGCGTACATTATATCGCGACTCGGCCGCTAACGCTATATGAAAATGTGAATAAGAAAAATCTATTCCACCACTGCTCCACCAAGACATTCACCACCGGCATAAAATACTATCGACTGTCCAGCTGAGACGATGCTTTGATCCTTATCAAACTCAACAAAATAGCCATCGGCATCTTGACTGACTTTACAAGAGACGAGTTCCTGACGGTATCGCATCCGAGCAGATATCTTCTTGCGCAAAGGAGCGATACCGGTTATCCAATTAACATTCGTGATCCGTATCTCCCGAGTTGGCATCAAAGGCGCACCGGCCGATTCTTTGTGCGAAACGGTCAGAGTGTTCTCTTTTACATCCTTAGCCACAATATAATAAGGCTTTTCATCGGGCGTTTCCGCAAAAGTTGTGAAGCCACGTCGCTCGCCGATCGTAAAAAACCAAGCACCGGTATGAGTACCAACAACTTCACCTGTCTCATCGTCGATTACATCGCCTTGTTGCTCTTTGAAATAATGCCCGAGAAAATCCTTCAGATCAATTTTGCCCAAAAAACATAAACCCTGACTGTCTTTCTTGCTTGCGGTCGGCAAACCAAATTGCGCCGCCAATTCCCTCACCTCTGGTTTTGGCAGATCACCAATCGGAAATAATGTCCGTGCCAATTCGTTTTGCGTCAAAGTCCACAAAAAATAAGTTTGATCCTTATTATCATCTTTTGCCTCCAGCATTTTAAAAATAGGTTCATCAACCTCGGAATGAGATTCCACCACACGAGCATAATGTCCTGTCGCCACATAATCAGCACCCATTTCAAGGGCTTTTTTAAAAAAACCGCCGAACTTTATAACTTTGTTGCACATGACGTCCGGATTGGGCGTGCGACCCTCGGCGTATTCTCGGATCATATAATCAATAACTTCTTTCTTATATTCTTTTTCCAGATCGACTGTCAAAAACGGAATATCAAGTGTGGCACAAACCCGCATCGCATCTCGGCGATCGTCTTTCCAGGTGCAGGTCAAAAAATCGGGATACCAGGCCTTAATAAAAACTCCGGTGACATCATAACCGTCGCGCTTCAAAAGAGCCGCGGAGACAGATGAGTCAACACCGCCGGAAAGTCCGACAAAAACTTTTTTCTTTTTTAATTCTACCGCCTCATCCATAGGTTACTTTAGATATTTTTCTCGGTTTTTAATATGATCGGCAAATGTAGCCGCATAATGTATAACACCATTTTTGTCAGAAAGATAGTATAAGTAAGGGGTCGTAGTAGGAGTGGCTGCCGCCGTTATGGTTTCAAGGCCTGGATTGCAAATTGGCGTCGGTGGCAAGCCCTTGCGCGTATAGGTATTGTAAGGCCCATCGCTTTTAAGATCCGTGGTGGTTAGTTCACTGCTGGCCTTGCCTGTTACGTAACCGAGGGTCGAATCAACCTGAAGAGGCATGCCAATCTTTATACGTTTCCACAGTATACCGGAAATAATACTCCAGTCTGCCGGGGTCTGAGCTTCTTCTTCCAAAATAGAAGCCATTGTAACGACGTCTTTAGTCGATTTACCAAATGCCACGATTGCTGGCTCAACGATTTTTATTTTTTCATCGAAATTTTCTTGCAAAACACCGAGCACTTCACCTGAAGTCGCGGTAGGCATCAAGAAATAAGTATCTGGAAAAAGATAACCTTCCTTTTCAGATGAAAATCGCAAAAAATCGGCGGAGGAAAATTTTGTCAGTTTTGGTGACAGAATCGTCGCGATCTGCCGCATCGAACTACCTTCCGGGATTGTAACTTTGAACGAAGCCAGATCAA
Source organism: Candidatus Tayloriibacteriota bacterium (assembly GCA_003455555.1). Classification (GTDB taxonomy): domain Bacteria; phylum Patescibacteriota; class Minisyncoccia; order Phycocordibacterales; family UBA11359; genus UBA11359. The sequence continues at coordinate 2,636 of DMQX01000023.1, read as the reverse complement.
AATTACCCCTGACTAAACGAGAAGCTATGGTGTACGCAGAAAGTGACCGCCCAAAATAATAATCACCAGCCCGAAGTTTCTGCTCGCCACCCAAAAAAACCACCATTGCTTTTAGGAGTGTTGTTGACCTGACGACATGCTGTGACTTTAAATCTTTGGCAATCGAATTTAGAGTTTCGCCGGATTTAACTTCAAACACCGTGCCAGTCGGAAAAGTACTCGGTGGGTCATTGAGATAAGCCAAAAAACCGGCACACAACAAAATAACCAAAATTAAAATGCGAACAAAATTTCTGCGCAGGCCTGAGGCATCTGGTATCGGTTGTGTAGGTTCCATACGGTAGTATTTGGATTATATCGGCAAATTTGAAGGCGCTTCTGATTTCTTGGAAGGTATGCGATTGAGCGTAGGAGTTGTAGCGACGGCGCCAGGGAAATGGAACAAAGAGGCCAGTTCCTCGCCATTCATCACAAAAACATCTTTTTCATTATATGGAGTAAAGAAGAAACCGCGCTTTTTGTAAGCCTGGAGAGCATATTTTTTCTTTTTTCTCTCCCCCATGCCCATAAAATCATTCCACGGGCTGTCATATCCGGTGTAAGTTGGAACCGGTTTTATACCATTGTAAATGGAATTGTAGTGACGATAAGCTCCATACAGATCATTTCTTCGGCCAGCTTGATATTTATCCTTATCCGCGATATAAAGAGCGCGAATGCCTGTATTGAAGGCTGGCTTGGCGACGGTGTGCTCCATAGCAGCAATCTTCTCCATCTCACCCTTAGTCATGATGCGAGGAAAACGATCCGGGTGATCTAGATCAACCAGACTTTCTCTGATCTTCTTGATTGCTTTTAGTTCAGCCTCTTTCCAGTCGGTTTTTTGGAACAAGGAAGCTTTCGAAGCGTCGAAATAAAAACCAATCGGTGATTTTTCAAAATCAAAACCAAAATCGAACCAGACATTATCTTTTGGCCGGTCTGCCCCAATCTTGTGCGTATGGATAACTATCTGATACCAGGCCTGTTCACCGGGCCCGAGAGATCCAAGAAATTCTAGGATCGGAGTTAACGGATCGATCTTGAATTCCTCTTTAGGATCCTTATCCAAACCGAAGTCCGAATATACTTTTATAGGTAGAGCGCTGTTCGAGTCCACCAATTTAAAAACGCAAGCGAACATCTTATTCTTGGACTCATCATACTCAATACCTGCGGTGTAATCGGGCACCTCGTACACTTCCACTCCTGGGTATTGAGAGTAAATTCTTGATTCGATTAAATCTTTTTCAGAATCGCGCGTCCAGACGAAAAAATGAACATTGCCTTCGATTGAAACCAATTCAAGAGAATAATATGGGCGGGTCTTGCCAGTCCAGTAACGGTCAAAGAAAGTTGTCTCACCCCCAATCTGCCAAAAGGAGTCAATGATGACTTCCATGGCATGCGGTGATTTCGAGATCTCTATCGGTAATTTAATCTCGAGCAGAGTATATTTTATAGAATTGAAATAATGATTGCGAACATAGTGCACCCACATATCCCAAAACACTATGGTCAGAAGAACTGGTAACCAAACTGGGTAGAGGTAAAAAACAAAGGATAGAACCTGCGCAGTCGTGTTGCCCAAATACTGCCGCATAAATTCAAATATCATACCTATATTACAAAGGATATTCGCTTGAGAGCAAGCGTCACTTAACGAAGTTAACTAAACCGCAGCGGCAGAATACTTCCCTTCTTTATCTTTTTTGAAATATTTAGGATTCTGAAGATTAACCAAAATTGTGTTCTCCTTAACATATCGCTCCTTGAGAACTTTTTCGATTATTTTATCTTTGGTCAAAGGTCCATTCTTCTCGATAATCTTTCGAATGACGTCTTTGACGACGCCGGAGAGGTAACCCCATTCAGCCAAAGCATAAAGACCTCGGCCAACCAAAACAAAACGAGGGTCCTTGATCAATTCGTTGTGAGTAGTAGCGACATGAGCCTTCTTGCCGAACAGTTTTTCAATACTTTTGGCCACCTCACGGAAATGGATCGGCGAACCATGTCGTCGGATTACAAGGAAAGCACAATCGCGCATGCCTTTGATATTAATGTTTGGAGACGAGGTCAAACCCCATTCACCGAGCGGATTCTTGCCGATCTGCTTTGAGACTGAAAGCCATCGCTTTGCCACTTCGTCATCGCGGGCCTCGGCAGACATATCTTTAACATGATCTAGGAATTTTGAAACAACTTCTGATTCTGGAATAAGGTCATTATCAGAAAGGCTCTTGTAGAATTTTCGAAGTGCGCCATGGACTTTTTCAGCTAACACATCATCCACATACCAGCGGTGTTTGAACTCTTCATCTTCCTTAAGTTTCTTGAACGACTCGCCAACCACCAGCAAGAAGTGCAAATGATTCTGAGTTGACTCATCCTTGGCCACACTTCCGAGCAAGTCAGCCTCAACTACAACTCCACCAAGACTTTCGATCAATTTTTCAAGTTCTTCAAAAGAAGATCGCTCTTTTTTATACTCATCCGACTTTCGGATCGCGCTGAGGGCGTAATTCTCGATTTGACGAACTCGTTCACGGGTGATGCGGTAAAGTTTTCCGATCGCTTCTAAAGCTGTCTCTTAT
>DMQX01000065.1 GCA_003455555.1 Candidatus Tayloriibacteriota bacterium | reverse complement strand
TTCGCCTTCGGGATCGTCGAGTAGCTTCTTGGTTTTGATTTCGAAGCGACGACCGGTGACTTCACCGGTCGTGTAATCTTCGTTAATCAGGTTCACAAACGTATCAAGGTCGTTGCCGTCCAAAATAATGATAGCTCCGGCGTCGTCGGTCATCAGTTCCAAAGCCATAGTATCGGCGTAATCGATGACCTGTTCCTGTGTGATGGCCCCGATCTCAATCTTTTGAATCTTGTTGACCGTCTTTTTGCGCTCACGGACCATCGTCTGCAGATTGAGCCCGTCAGGAAAACTCAGTTTAAACTGTTTTTCAATCTCTACTACCTTCAAATCGGCCAATGCCTGCTTTTTATAGTCATAGTTGAAGAGACGCTCAAATTTGCTTTGATTGAACACAAAAATATCTTTATCGATAATCAAAACTTGGTTGTCCGGTGGAATCTTAAGTCCGATATCTGCTTGAAAGGCACCGAATTTACCTTCGCGGAATTCCCAAGCGGTGGTGCCTTTGAGAACTTGTCCCTGCGAGATCTGCTTGATGGCATAGAACGGCTTAGACGGCGAATCTTTGTGGGTAAAACGAGCAATAATTCCCTTGATGCGTTTGAACTCGTGCTCCTCTTCGCTAAACGCCACAATGTCACTCCGTTGATGCTCAATCAGGTGCAGCAACGTCTCGGCCCGGCCGACATTCTCGAGATTCGTCCGGAGCAACACGTCATCTTCTTTTTCTGACAATTCAAAATCACGAATCGACAGTCCGGTGCCCGCACCCAGGTTGACGAAATTTATCATGTCGTACAAAAACAGTGGTTTTATCTGAGAGTTTAGCTCTTTGCTAAAGCTGGTGGTGTACGGCGTATAGTTTTTATTGAACAAAAAGAATTCGACATCAAGTTCTTTTTTGATACCGTCAATGTTATTCGCCCACAGGAAAATATCGGTCGTGTCGCGCGCTTCTGCTTCCATAATTTTTACTTAACTTTCTTTTTTGATTAACAACTGGTACTTATTGTACCGCAATTATTTCAAGTAATGGGCTGTTTTTTAGTTCAATCGCTGTGAAAAATACCACCCTATCAAGACATTTATAACCGCACACCATCGCGGGCCTTATTAGCCCACTCGTCAGCCATCTCGTTGCCTTCATCGCCTTCATGTCCGCGCACCCACGTCAAGGTAACGTGAGACTTTTGATACAGAGGATACACTTCCCGAACAATATCAAGGTTCTTGATTTCGCCACCTTTCTTTTTCCAGCCCTTGGCTTCCCAACCAGGCGCCCATTTGGTAATAACGTTGATCCAAAATTCGCTGTCAGTAAACAGCTCGGCATGCTCGCCATCGGCATCCATGAGCGCCGCCAAGATTGCCTTGCCTTCCATGCGGATATTTGTCGTCGCACCATCTTCACTCCCCAGAATATGCGGAACACCATTTTTTATAACTGAAAATCCCCCAGGACCAGGATTCGGACTTGCACTGCCGTCTGTGTAATAAATAATCATCTGTCTCTATTCTACTACACTGGTCCGATTAGGAGATTTAGTAATTTTGGTGCATAATAGATGGTATATTATGTGCGACATCGCATGGAAGGATTTACTATGGCAAAGGGTACTGGTCAACGCAAAGCAATCAAGAAGCCTAAGCAAGTGAAGGTGGCCGCCTAATGACGCTCGAAGAAGTGACGACAAAGCTGCAGTCTCTTCAGGACGATCCGACCATGATGACTGTCAGCAAATACAGCCCGACAGCTCCAGAGTGGCCCGATAATCAACTGCCGTTTGTTGAAATTCACCTCGCCTACTTACGAGCCCACAAGCTGGTTAATCCGATTTATTACATATCCAATTTGGAACTAATGATAAAAAAACGCTAGTATCTAATACGCCTCGTCCCATCATGGGTATACTCAAAGGCGTCGCACAACCATCGTTTTATGGCCTTGATAAACCTTATGTTTGTAATTAACACCTGCACTCCCTAGAATGGATATATGGCATCACTCGATCACGTCCCAAGCCTTAGACACACAGAGCTGACTATGCGTCCTGACGAACACCCAGAGGATACATTAGAAAACATCGAGCGCGCTGTCCGTCTTATAGATGGAATTTTAGCTACCGCTAGAGGAAGCGAAACCATTGCTCTTCCTACCCAAGAGTTAGTCGACATTATCAACTCGCTTTCCAAACTATTCTCTACTTACGACAACATGGTAAAAATGTGTTCAACCATCGGCATGATGAACGAAGAAGAGATTTTAAACGCTCTCGAAGAAGCCGAAGCTATAATCGCGGCTAAATACGAGCACGATCGCGATGAACGTATCACCTTAGCAGCCGCCGTACTCCACCTCGTCGACGGAGAGCCAACCGAAAAAAGCCGCGCACTGGCACGCAAATTAGCCCGCTCTGTCATCACCTCTTTTGATGATGATGAAAAAATAATTGACGAACCGGTAGATAGTGACTACTTTCGCTCACTCGCAGAAGAACACCTTCTAACAAACACTCAGGTTAAAGGATTTGGAAAAGAAAGC
>DMQX01000012.1:3623-6289 GCA_003455555.1 Candidatus Tayloriibacteriota bacterium | reverse complement strand
TATAAGAGACAGGTCTTGAAACTCGGCAATTGCCCTGGTATTATCGAGGGCAGAAATGTCGGGTCCGATGATCTGACAAAAAAGTACAAAGCCGTACACCAAGGAGGTATCATGGCGGCCGTGGCAGAAGAGCCGATCTCGAAACAGGAGTTGAAATGTATTATTGTTCAAGAAAAGGAGGTGAGCGCAATTTTGCGCGAACGGCTTGTCGATTCGGAGTCAAAGCTTAGGCGTGCGACCAACAATTGCACGATCCTTCAGGAGGAAGCCGTAAGCAAAGAACGGATTTGCAATGATCTGCGCAAAACCATCAGCGAAAGACCGAATTTCGTGAAGACGATCCATGACCTGAACGAAAATCTGCGTAGCTCCCAGATCGAGTATGCCGATTTAGTCAAGCGTCATTGCCGTCTTCGCGCTCGTCGGGCACGGAAGTATCAGATCGAGGTGCAGTCGTCGAAACGTCGGCGAATCCTCTTTGGACGAATCAGACACGTCTGGAAGTACCGGTCCTTTGATTGGCTTGGCCCACGGGAATTTTACTTCCTTGTCGGTGTCTGCTACTGACCAGGAGTGTATTGTTTCTATATTTAGTCCAGAGCATCCGCTTTGGGCTTTTCTTTTACATGAGATATACTTATTTGATGAATGAAGGACCGACTATTTTCGTTATTTTTGGAGTTACCGGCGACTTGAGCCAGCGCAAGCTGCTGCCGGCGCTTTTTAGTCTTTTTTCGCATAATTTATTACCCAAGAAATTCAAAATTGTTGGTTTTTCGAGACGTGGTTGGACTGATGACGATTTGAGAAATTTTGTCAGAGAAAGTCTTGAATCAAAAAAAGTTGTCGGTAGTCCGGATCAAACTGAGTCTTTTTTAGCTCATATGGAATACGCCAATGGTATTTTCGACGACGCGCAAGCGTATGTTAATTTGAAGCAGCGCTTGGATCGGATTGATGCAGAGTTCGGCCAATGCAGCAATAAATTATTGTACCTAGCAGTAGCGCCAGCATTTTATGAAATTATTTTTGAACACCTAAAAACGTCCGGTTTAAATATTCCATGTGGCGGAGAACTTGGCTGGACTCGTGTTTTAGTTGAAAAGCCTTTTGGTAATGACACAAAGACGGCGGAAAAATTGGAGAGCCTTTTGACGCAGATATTTCAGGAAGCTCAAATATTTCGAATTGACCACTATTTGGCCAAAGAAACCGTGCAGAATATTTTAACTTTCCGTTTCTCAAACTCGATGTTTGAACCGATCTGGAATGCTGCCACGATCGAGAAAGTTCACATTCAGGTTTTTGAAAAAAACCGTGTAGAGGATCGCGGAGACTTTTATGATGGTGTTGGTGCGCTGCGTGATGTCGGTCAAAATCATCTACTTCAAATGTTGGCACTCATCGCTATGGATCGGCCAAAGAGTATGCACGGCGATGATGTTCGAAAAAAACGGGCCGAAATTTTGAAAAAAGTTTCTTTTTCAAAATACTCCAAAAGAATCCTGGAGCAGGCAGTTCGCGCGCAATATCAGGGTTTTCTACAGGAAAAGGGCGTGGCTGTTGGCTCTCAAACAGAAACTTATTTCAAATTGCCAGCTTTTATCGCCAATAAGCGTTGGAAAAATGTACCTTTCGTTCTTGAAAGTGGTAAAGCTTTACGTGAATCAAAAGCGGAAATCTCGGTCTATTTTAAACGCTTAGATTGCGCAGAGCAAAATGTTGTCCGTTTCAGGATCCAGCCTAACGAAGGGATCGAGATAGTTTTTTGGGTTAAAAAACCGGGCTTTGAAAAAGAACATCAGCAAAAAGTTTTGGCATTTTCATTTGATGAAACTAAACTTGAGCACCAGGTGCCTGATGCTTATGAGCGGGTGTTGTTTGATTGTGTGAGAGGAGATCCGACTTTGTTTGCCTCAACTGATGAGGTTAAATATTCTTGGAAATTTATTACGCCAATTTTAGAGAAATGGAAAGGACTTCCTTTAACGTCATATCTACCAGGTTCGATTTAATTTTTTGAATCATATGCAGATCAACAGAATTACAAATGATCGGTTGGCCTTTGAAACAGCGAAAGCGATTTCGGCTGTGCTGGAGGTAGAACAAGGCAAGGATATATTACTCTTGCTGGCCGGCGGTTCTTCTTTTGCCGTTTATGACTCTATTTTACCGCAATGGTTGTCTGACCATGTCACAATCGCGATGACGGATGATCGATTTAGTCATGAATTAAATGTTAACAATTCGCATCTTCTGCAAGTCACAGATTTTTATAACGAAGCTATTAATGCCGATGCGTACTATATTTCGACCGAAGTTTGGAACGAAGAAAAACCGGAAGATTTGGCTAGTCGTTTTGAATATGGTTTGAAACAATGGCGAGAGGAATTTCCAGATGGTGTTGTTATCGCGGTGTTTGGTATGGGTGAGGATGGACACACCTGCGGCATGATCCCAGGTGAAAAAACTTTTGCGGATCTATTTATCAATACGGATAAATGGGTGGTGGGATATATGACACTAAATAATGAATATCACGAGCGGATAACGATCACAATGCCGTTCATCCGCAAATATGTAAATCATGCGGTTGCTTTTATTTCCGGCGAAAAAAAACGGCCGGCGTTTGACAGGCTAACAGCCGAAAATGGCAGCCTCGAAGT
>DMQX01000012.1:0-3440 GCA_003455555.1 Candidatus Tayloriibacteriota bacterium | reverse complement strand
GCCTCGAAGAGACGCCGGCTCGGATTTTACGTGAACTAAAAAATGCGGTAGTATTTACGGACTTAACAGACAAATAAATTCAAAATTATGGGACTTAAAAGCATGTTGATGAGGAAGATGATGGCAAGCAAGATGAAAGACGTGCCACCTGAACAGCAGGAGAAGATCTTTGCTATGATCGAGAAAAATCCGGATTTTTTCCAGAAAATCGCGGTTGAAGTGCAGGAAAAAATGAAGGGCGGTATGGACCAAATGGCTGCAACTATGGCTGTAATGACCAAGTATCAGGACGATATGAAGGGTATGCTTTAAAATATAAAGTTGGCCTATTGCTAAATCGTTTTTTGTGGTATAATCTCAGCAGACAGAGGTTTTTTGTGTATGTGCACGAGAAGCATCTAGTTGTTTCAACTTACCACCCGAAAGGAGGTGATTACCATGGTGGCGCACAATCGATCCCAGATCACAAAAAAGGAGCTGCAGGATCTGACGCGGGTCTTTCATGCTCAGCTTGACCGCTTTATGGAGGCGGCAATGAGCGGATTCAAAGACTCCAGCGCGATTGATACGTTTCGTCAGAAAAATATCGATCGCAAGAAGTCTTTGAAGGATCTAGCCGAAGGGTTGGGTTTGGACTTTTATGTCGAACTTCATGCTTCGGAAAAGCGTTTCAAGCAGAAACGCGAAGAGATTTTACGTCAACGCTATAGCACGGAGGCCTCATGATCGTGGGCAGCGAATATCGCTGAACGGCTCGCTCTGGGAAATTTTCCTGGACGACGCCGTTTTTAATTTCAGTAAATGGATGAGGCTGGCAAAACGGTAGGGATTTGCTAGTATGAACTTCACTTGATTAATAAACTAAAATCAGACATCTTTTTTAGAAGTTACGCCGTCTACTTTGCAGGCTCAATGGTAGTGGCTTTTTTGAATTACTTATTTTACCCCGTGCTGGGCCGGCTTATGGCTCCGGCCGATTTCGGTGATGTTCAGGCTCTAATTTCGCTTATAGCGCAATCCGCGATCCTTTTCGGGGCTTTCTCCGTGGTCGCGGTCAACATCACGACCAACACAGAAAACCCGCTGGAAAGAGATGCGATTATTTCCGAACTGCAAAAAATTGCTTTTTGGATCATTGGCGTTGCTTTTGTTATTTTGCTGATCTCAATTTCTGAATTAAAAACTTTTTTCAACTTTTCGTCCGTATTTCCTCTAATTGGGCTAGCGGTTATATTGCCGATAAGTGCTGTGACGACATTTAGAAATGCTTACCTGCAGGGAGTTGGCCGTTTCACACAGCTCTCCATCTCGGGCGTTATCTCTTCGCTAGGACGGTTGGTTTTATCCGCTGGTTTGATCTTGCTGGGTTTAAAAGTTTTTGGGGCCACACTCGGTATTGTTTTCGCAAACGTCTTTGTGCTCGTCTATCTTTTTTATCAAACCAAAGATTCCCTCCACTTAAGCGCTCGTACAAATGTGCACATCCTGGAAAAAGGCAGTGTAAGCAAAGAATTGAAATACGGCGTGTTGGTATTTTTCGCTACAAGTCTCGTGACTCTCTATTACACCTCTGATGTGCTCATTGTTAAGCATTATTTCAGTGCCGTTGACGCCGGTCTATATAGCGGGATCTCAGCAATAGCCAAAATACTCTTTTTTGCCATTGGTCCAAGCTCAGCCGTGCTTTTGTCGTCTATTAAACTCAAGCAAACGTTCTCTGAAAATGCCCTGGCGCTTAAAAAGGCCTTTTTCATCTCATTTGTGGTGGGCGGGGTAGGAATCTTTACATTTTATACGTTCTATGGTATGATAGTGAAACTGATGATCGGTGGCAAATATGTCTCTTTTGCACATTTTCTACCTCAGGCAGGGCTAGTGATGCTGTTAACAGCTATTGTTAACATCTTCATCTTCTATTTCTTGGCTCTTAGACGGTTCTTTTTGGTAGGTGTCTCTATAATTGGCATCATCCTGATGGGTTTTATAGCATTGCAAAACCATCTCACGATTACCGCAATTCTCAATAATCTACTCATAGTACTTAGCGTCATTATCGTATTTCTTGCAACTATATATGCAAAAGACTATTTCAATCATCGTTCCGGTATACAACGAGGAAAAGAATATCCCACTCCTGAAGGGGGCACTTTCTGATGTTTTTTCGTCTTTGCCTTACGATTACGAAATTATTTTTGTAGACGATGGTTCAAAAGACTTTTCACAATTAGCAATCGAAACTCTTACTAGAGCCGATAAAAGAGTAAAAAGCATTGAATTTTCCAGAAATTTCGGTAAAGAAGTGGCAACCTCTGCAGGACTGCAGTATTCAACCGGTGATGCGGCGATCATGATCGATGCCGATCTTCAGCATCCAGTATCGCTCATTCCGCAGTTCATTCGGCGTTGGGAAAACGGCGCTGACGTAGTGATCGGTTTGCGCACAAAAAATAACGGTCAGTCATTAATTAAGTCGATATGTTCATTTTTATATTATAAAATCATCAATGCAATAAGCGAAACACCGATAGAACCCGGAGCAACGGATTTTAGACTCGTAGATAGAAAGGTGATAAATGAGTTTAATCGCTTTACTGAGCATGAACGTATGACCCGCGGGCTTATTGATTGGTTAGGTTTTAAAAGAGAATTTATCAAATTTGAAACCAACGAAAGAGTAAATGGCACAGCATCGTATTCATATTTGAAGTTAATTAAGCCTGCCTTGTCATCTTCAGTATCACACAGTATGTTCCCGTTGCGAATCGCTGGTTATCTTGGTATTTGGATAGTCACTATTTCCGGAATTGGAGGATTGGTTGTATTTGCACAACGTTACCTATTTAATGAGGTGTTCAGTTGGCATATTTCCGGTAGCGCACAACTTGCTATATTAATGATCTTTTTTATTGGTGTTGTTTTGTCCTGCCTTGGCCTAATTGCTCTATATATAGGTAATATTCATAACGAAGTATCTGGCAGACCTTTATATTCGGTCAGAAGCATGGGGAATATAAAAAGGAAATAAGACAATGAAAATTCTTTGGTTTACATGGAAAGATAGAAAAAATCCGCTAGCCGGTGGAGCTGAAGTGGTCAACGAACAACTCGCGAAACGGCTAGCGGCCGACGGCCACGAAGTTATTTTTTTAGTGGGTGGATTCGAAGGTTTCTCACAAGAAGAAGTTGTCGACGGTTTTAAAATAATTCGGGTGGGTGGGAAATGGAGTGTGTATTTTAAAGCGTGTCAATATTACAAAAAACATTTAAAAGATTGGCCCGATCTGGTAATAGATGAGGTCAATACCATTCCATTTTTCACGAAGTTTTATACAAAACAAAAGAATATCCTTTTTGTTCATCAGCTGTGTCGCGAAATTTGGTTTTACCAAATGTTTTTCCCATTTAGTCTCGTCGGCTATCTCATAGAGACGTTATATCTC
>DMQX01000092.1:5116-5452 GCA_003455555.1 Candidatus Tayloriibacteriota bacterium | reverse complement strand
GTAGATCGTCGGCAGCGTCAGATGTGTATAAGAGACAGTGTTTATATAGGCATAAGTAGTATAATTAACAGAAGATTTTTATAAATAATTTAGAAGCTATTTTATATGGCAGTTATTAAACACAAAGACCAGCGTGTCGGTATTTTTATAGATACGCAAAACCTTTATCATAGTGCAAAAAACCTTTATCATGCTCGGGTTAATTTTGGAGCAGTTGTCAAAGAAGCTCTCGGCGGACGATCTCTTATTCGTGCCGTAGCTTACGTCATTACGACAGAATCGGGCGAAGAAAAAGCCTTTTTTGAAGCTTTGGAAAAAGTCGGCATCGAAACCAAA
>DMQX01000092.1:2971-4978 GCA_003455555.1 Candidatus Tayloriibacteriota bacterium | reverse complement strand
AAAAGTCGGCATCGAAACCAAGACCAAAAACCTCCAGATTTTCATGGGCGGTTCCAAAAAAGCCGATTGGGACGTCGGGTTGGCCGTTGATGCTATTAAGTTGGCACCGAAACTCGATACCGTAATCCTGGCAACAGGCGACGGCGACTTCGTGCCTCTCGTTGAATATCTCCGAACCAATCAAGGTTGCCAAGTGGAAGTTATCTCTTTCGGCAAATCAACCTCAAGCATGTTGCGCGAGGCCACCGATGACTTTATCGACATGTGCGACAATCCGCGCAAGTATTTGCTCGGCAATCCAAAGCAAGCAGGAGGAGCAAAAGGTGGTGACAAGAATGAAAAGCCGCAAAATCACCAAAAACCTGAAGGAAATGAGAAGGAAGTAGAATAAAAAAACAAAAGGAAAACCACTCGAGCCGAAACGACGAGTGGTTTTTTTTGTTGGGCATTTCTGCCCATGGTTTAGTCCGGCGGATCGCCGCGTTTTTGGGCAACCAGTTCGGCCTCGCGCAAAGTTTCTTCCTGCGTGAGACGCCGGCCACAAATGACGGAGAGGACACCGCCACGTTCGAGTTCGAGCAACTGCTCAATGGGCGGCTCCTCGATTCCACCTTCGTAGATATAAGGTTGATCCTGGGTCGACATATGACACCTCCATGCTATGCACCATTTGACATCATTCCCACACGAGCGAGATCAATGCGAAAGTGCGTGCTTTTTTTAAACTGTTCCGAAATATATTCTAATCCTTTGTTGAGCTTTGTCAATATCACATATGATATAATTCATTTATCTCCTATGTGGAAAAATTTTAAAGCACAGATGACAAGTTCCTGATATAATTGATACAGCATTTATGGATCCTAAAGACCAACCACAATTTAATCCAAAAATTCCAATCTCGGAAGTCCTGAAACAAGAACAGGCCGGCTATACCCCTAGCGCACCCGCTAAACTCGTGCCACCGTCCCTCAGCGATGTTGTTGGAGCAATGAAAAACACCTACAACGATACGAATAACTTTAAAGCGGGAGATCCGGCAAAGACAGAAGTGTCTCCAGCAGCGAACCAGTCAATAGGAGGCGTTACAACTCCTCAAACCAGCCAAATAAAAATAATTAAGACGTACCGCAGTGACGCCGAGGACGCAGTCAAAGCGCAACATGCATCGGTGGCACGCATTGCAATGTCACAGGACCAGCAACGACGAGCGCAGGGGGAAGAGATCGGCGCCGACACACCCAAGAAAACTTTTGGCCTGCTCATCACCGCCATAATTTTGATTGCTGTCGGCTTGGCCGCAATACCAACCGTCAAGTATTTACTTAGCCGAAAAACCCAAGAGGTCACTATCGCTTCGGAAAAAACAATTATTCCTTCCGATCATCAAGAAACACTAACACTGGAAAATGCGACCCGGGACGACCTGCTGACTCAGCTCGACAATTTTTCAACAAAAAAAGTACCGGCATTCACAATCGAGTACGTCAAATTCCTCGAGCAGATCAAAGACGCTCAAAATAAGACGACGACTCGAGATATCACACCGGATATTTTCGCCGCATTGATCGGACCGAACATGCCATCGGCCTTGGCCAGATCATTTGATTCTGCATACATGTTCGGTCTGGAAAACTCGACAAACCCTAAAACCTTTTTGTTGTTCAAAACTTCTTCGTACGAACAAACCTTTGCCAATATGCTGCGCTGGGAAACTAAAATGACTTCGGACCTGAGTCCGGTTCTAAACCTAAGCAACGATATGATTGGCAAACCATTCACTGACATAGTTATACTTAATAAAGATGCACGGGCAATCACCGCAGCCGACGGCACTATCGTTTTCCTTTACGGCTTTCTCGACAATCAAACCCTTATGATCACTACAAGTGCTCAAACATTCGAAGATATTAACAGTCGCTATGTGGCCGGCCGATTCGTTCAGTAAAATTGCTTTTAAGGGCAGTTTTGTTAAAATTGCTAGATGATGAAAAATACCGAACACTA
>DMQX01000092.1:2327-2836 GCA_003455555.1 Candidatus Tayloriibacteriota bacterium | reverse complement strand
ATACCGAACACTACAAGATAGTTTTAGAAAAGGAATTAAAACTTCTAGAGAAAGAACTTAAATCTGTTGGCCGGGTAAATCCGGAAAATCCAAAAGACTGGGAAGCTATGCCGCCTGAAACAAGCGCTGAAGTAGGCGCCGAAAAAGAAGAGTTGGCCGAAAAAATGGATGAATACGAGGGTAACACAGCTATTTTAAAGCAGCTTGAAATCAAATATAATGAAGTAAAGGAAGCTCTAGCTCGAACATATGACGGCACTTTCGGTCATTGTGACGTTTGCAAAAAACCCATCGAAGAGGATAGGCTATCGGCTAATCCGTCAGCTAAGACCTGCAAGGAACACATGTAGGTTTATCGACTCCCGAATCAAGCTTTTAGATTTTATTTTTATTTTAACTCATGCGAGTACAATACTCGCATGAGTTTTGCTAAAAGCTATAGTGCTCAAATTTCAGGCCTGCATGTGGAGCCGGTAACCATCGAGGTGGACCTGTCACGTGGCTTACAC
>DMQX01000092.1:0-2265 GCA_003455555.1 Candidatus Tayloriibacteriota bacterium | reverse complement strand
GATCGTTGGTATGCCCGACAAATCGGTCGAGGAAGCCCGCGATCGCATCTCTGCCGCTATCAAGAATTCCGGTTTCGATTCGCCAAAAAGCAAAAATCAGAAAGTGGTTCTATCTCTCGCCCCGGCGGAACTCAAAAAAGAAGGGGCTATGTTCGACGTCGGCATGGCCTTGGTCTATCTCAAAGCTGCGGGTGAGATAGATTTTGATCCGGAAGGCAAAATATTTTTTGGGGAACTGGCGCTCGACGGCAAGATTCGTAGAATAAACGGCAGTATCACTTTAGTTCGCGAAGCCAAGCGCTTGGGATTCACAGAGGTTTACTTGCCGCGAGAAAATGCCGTTGAAGCGGCTTTGATTGGGGATATAAAAATATTTCCAATAGAAACATTGTTGCAAGTCGTAAACCATTTGAATACAAAAGTTAAAAAAACTGACGGCGATTTTAATGATCCGATCCAAACCCAGCCAGCCACAAAGATCGCTGTAAAAAAAGCCGCGCATTTATTTGATCTGTCGGATATAAAAGGGCAGGAGGTAAGCAAACGAGCACTTGAAATTGCCGCGGCTGGCGGACACAATATTGTACTTTACGGTCCGCCTGGCACAGGCAAAACTATGCTGGCCAAAGCTTTTTGTTCGATATTGCCACAGCTGACTTTTGAAGAGATTTTAGAAGCGACGGCAATCCACTCTATCACCGGAATTCTTCAAGGTGAATATATTTGCCAGCCACCATTTCGAGCACCGCATCACAGTTCATCTCACACCTCGATCATTGGCGGCGGGACTAACCCCAAGCCAGGCGAAGTCACTCTGGCACATCGTGGGGTGCTTTTCCTTGATGAATTTCCGGAGTTTGATCGAAGGGTTTTAGAATCATTGAGAGAACCTCTGGAGGAAGGCGTGGTGCGAATCTCTCGCACCAAGGGCTCCGCAGAATTTCCGGCTCGTTTTATTTTGATCGCGGCTATGAATCCATGTCCATGTGGCAACTATGGCAATAAAAATAAACCCTGCGTCTGCGTAAACAGCTCATTGCAAAGATACCGACAAAGAATCTCGGGGCCGATCATGGATCGCATAGACCTTTGGACCGAAGCTTCTGCGGTTAATTATAAAAATCTTTCGATCAGCGCTGGTGATGAGAGTAGTGAGTTCGTCAGGAAGAGGGTAGAGAACGTTCGACTTACACAATACACCCGCTCAAAAAAGTTTGGTCTTTCTCCAACACTAAATAGCGAAATACCGGCCCGTATTCTAATAAAATACGCAGAACTAAGAGCTGAAGCCCGGGAGATATTAATAGTTTCCGCAGAAAAATTAAATATCTCGGCGCGAACGTTTCACAAAATTATAAAGATAGCGCGCACAATCGCGGATATGGATGAAAGTTTGACTATTGAGAAAAAACATATACTTGAAGCCATGCAGTACCGGCCGCGCCGGCACTTAACAGGTTAAAAATTAAAATGGATTTTTACCGCCGCGCACTTCAACATGCAAATGCGGACCAGTCGATTCGCCGGTCGAACCAACCAAGGCGATAACTTCGCCTTGACTGACTTCTTCTCCTTCCGTGACCATCAGCTTGCTGGCATGGCCGTAAACCGTCTGAGTGCCGTTCCCGTGCTGTATAACAATATAATTTCCATAACCACCATTCCAGCCCATACGGCTGATAACCACTTCACCCGCCGCGGCTGCCTTGATCGGCGTACCGACCGGCGCACCTAGATCAATCCCGTTATGTCCGTGCAATCCCTGTGTTTTGTGATAATTAGTTATTGGCTCGATAAAATACCCTACTGTGCTGATCAGATTACTGACGGCAGAGGAGAGACCACCAAGTAACGGAGCTGCAACGACAGGTTCTCGTCTTGATGCTAGGGAGGAAGTCCGTGTAACCGGTACAACAACTCGCACTGGTACAATATCGGAAGGAATGAAAACTTGATCACCAACCGCTAAAGTTGAATTATTTTCAAAAGAGTTATATTGCAAAATGTCCGAAACGCCGATTTTATAGGTTTTGGCTATGCCAATGAGCGTTTCGCCGGACTTAATAGTGTGCTGGACCCCTGAAACCGGCAAAATAATCAGACGTTGACCTTCTTTCACGGACTGACTGGTCATGTTGTTGGCAATCATTATAGTATTTGCCGTAATACCAAAAGTCTTAGCGATTTGAGGCAAGGTGTCTCCGCTCCGCACAACATAAACGGTGATTTGGGAGCTGTTGAAAACTTCTACCCCTGTCTCTTATA
>DMQX01000008.1:548-10722 GCA_003455555.1 Candidatus Tayloriibacteriota bacterium | reverse complement strand
TCTTGAAATTGGCCCTTTATATAACACAATTGAGAGTGTTTCCAGCCCAGCTCTGCCCAGGTCGCGGGAAAGCTCTTCCTTAACTAAACCTTCAATAAGAGACGCTGCCTCCGTTTTGGTGGCCAGCATAAACTCATCATCTTTTGTCACAACCGTTAAGGCGCTGTTCTCTAGACGTTTTTTTAGCTGGTCAATCCCCTCTTTGATCTCTTCCGGACTTTTTTGAAGAACGGCTGAGAGTTTTTTTATTGAGACGGACTCACCGCGGAAAAAAAGTACGGCCTCGATTTGCTGATCTAAGTTCATAAATTCAGTATACTCTAAACTTCCGCGTCATTGAAGACTGCAAGTTTTTTTAGCTCTTCGATACTTATACCGATCTCATCCTCTGATAAACCCGACTTTTCAAAATAATGCAGAGCCATTCGTGCATTAGTTGAAATACTAAAAGCTTTTTTGTGCCCACTTTGCCACTCCGAGAGTGCGTCATGTGCCTTCTTTACGTTCAAAATTACTTGCAAAACACGAATGTCGTGAACCAACTTTTCCACTGCTGCTTTGGTTATCTTGAGATCCTTTTCGGCCCGCTCTTGATGTTCGGTAAAAAAAATTAAAATATACTCAGGTTCGATGCCGTAAAAAGCTTTCGAAAGATCGCCCCCGATGGCTGCCTTGATATTCTCCAGTGATTCCCCCACATCATCAATCTCTCCCTTTAACATGAGTTCATCGATCTCTTCTTGCGTCGTACCGGCTTGTTCCAGAGACGCCCCTTGTTCTAGGTACATCCAGACCAACTGCGCCTCTTCTTCAAGCAAACCCCACTTTACCTCTTTCGCACGCTTTATTAACTCAGCCAGTTCTTTTGTTGGGTCATATTCTGGATTATTTTCCATGCCCATTTTTATTTCAGCGATCATTTTTATTTAGGTTAATTATAATTTCATGTTTACAATACCACATTGATCTAATATTTTGGCACACCGACCTCCACCGTTTCCATCTTGATGTCGTCAAATTTTTGCTCTTGCATGACGCTGATTACTCCCTGCTTCACCAATTCGAGCATGGCCAAAAAACTGATAATCACATTTACTTTTTCCGCTTTGTTGGTATTGGCGAATTCTCTAAAACTCATTTTCAAGTTCGAAGAGATGCGTTGCGTAAGCCGGCCAATCATATCTTCAAGACTGATAACTTTCCGCACAATCGCCTTTGGCAAAATTTCTTTTTTTGGAAAGTTTTTTATCACATCAAACATCGCCGCAACTAGGTTTGGCAGGGTCATCTTGACGTGCGGTGAAAAAACTTTTACTTCGATCTTATTATTTTCCTTGGCAAATAGCATTTTTTTGCCGAACCTTTCCTTGATATGCACGGACAATTCCTTCATGCGGGCGTAAATTTTGAGACGGGCCTCAAGATCCTCGATACTGGCCTGCTCCTCCTCGCTCAGATCAAGCGTTGGTAAAAGTGACTTTGATTTGATGAGTAGTAGTGTTGAGGCGATCAAAATAAAATTGGCACTATCAGCAATCGGGAAATTCTCGAAATTTTTTACGTACAAGATAAAGTCATCGGTAACTTTAGCCAAAGCAATATCGTTAATGAAGAGTTTGCGCTTCTCGATCAGGTTGAGCAGGAGTTCCAGTGGTCCCTCGAAAACCTCAGTCTTTATCTTGAATCCGTCGTTCATGGGGTTATTTTATCATATTTCGTGTGACAAATCTGAGTCGAGCTTACAATTTGAAAAAGTTAATAAAATGTGATAGATTCATAGCCAGAAATGGATGGTCTTGTGGCCATACAAAAGGTTTTAGTACACATGGAGGCTTACATGTCGGACGTAACATCCAGAAACCGGCGCGCACTTATGGGCGAGATCCGTTATCTGACTACGGGAGTTTTGACCGCACGACTGGCGGCAGACCCTGCCGTTCTGAAGCTGCTTGCCCAGCTTCGCTCTGCGGTCGAGGTGCCGGACTACATCAACGGCGAAACTTGGGTTGAGATCCTGATCGGGCTTCGCAGACTCAGCCAGAGTATTCTCCAAAAAAATCCGTCGTTTCATGACTGGTGGCTGGAGATTCTGAGCTACGAGATCACCGACCTGCGTGTTGTCATCGAGACAAACCCGCAAGAACCCGGTATCTGCTCACGAATTAACGCGCTGGTGTCGGAAGCCGACACTGCCCACGTCGAAACCAAGGATGTGACAGGCTTGCAGTTCGCCATCAACAAGTTGCGTGTGCGCCATGAGGAACTGCTCGAACTTCGCGAAGCTCAGCTTCACACAACATAATGATCTTTGGTCGTAGACCCACGAGGTCGAAAACCAAGAGTCCCAGGTGCCTTCTGTGCGCCCGGGACTTTTTTTAAAACGTTTTTGACAATAGGTGCTAGAAGTGGTTGTATACTACCAGAGATCATTCACAACCTTACGAGGTGCGCTATGGGAATACTTATGGAGATACTTTCGGCCGACGATATTTTCGCCAAACTGAAGCGGGTCATGATGGATGCTTTCGCGGTCGAAGCAAATGAAGTCACACGGTGGTCAAAACTCTGCAAAGATTTTCGCGCCGACGACATGGATTTCATGGATCTGGTCTACCGAATCGAGCAAGCCTTCCGCGTCAAGATTAACGCAGATGAACTTTTCCCAGAGGAGATGATGCCTTGTCATTGGCATCTTCATAGATACAAATTTTCTTCAGAGCGTCTGGCCGAAGTCAAAGCCAAAATGACTTTCGTTGAGCTGTTCGACGAGACCACACATCTCAATGTGCGTGAATGGGCCGAGCTGTACACTGTTGACACCCTGGTGAGGTACCTGCTATGCAAGCAGGTGCGTATACGTCTACCGCAATCGATCGTCGCGTAAAAAAACGGAACAAGAACCTGGTCATAGATCGAAAGGTCGAAGACCAAAGCCGCCGAGTGCCTTCTGTGCACTTGGCGGTCTTTTTTTAGTCGTCAGGGGTTATAAATCTTGTTTTGGTTTGTTTGATGACAACAAACTATCGATACGGTTTATGTCTCGCGGGAATAGAGTAGCTTCTTTTACGTTTTCAAGGTTGAGCAATTTTGCAGTAAGTCTCTCAAGACCTAATCCTAGACCTCCATGAGGCGGCATGCCAAATTTGAAAGCCTGCAAGTAATAACTGAACTTTTCTGGATCAAGTTTTTTGCTAATCATTGAGGCAACCAATTTGTCATAGTCATGAATTCGTTGAGCCAAGGTTGTGATTTCAACACCCCTGAACAACAAGTCCCCGCCTTTGGCATAGCCAAGATCATCTTCGTCCTCGTAAGTGTAGAAGGGCCGTTTGCTAATTGGAAAATGTGTAATAAAAATGAAATCGGAGTTCCAAGTTTTTTTTGAATACTCACAAAGCCACCTCTCGTGTTGAGGTTCAAGGTCCGGTTCTTTTGAACAATCCTCACCGTATTCTTTTTGAATAATTTTTTGAGCCTCACGCAGTTTCATCGAGGGAATTTTTTCAGGAACAACTGGAATTTCTGATTTTAATAACTTAAATTCAGCTGAACATTTTGCCGCCAGCTCCTTCATGATATGATCAAGAAACTTTGTTTCCATATTCATGACGTCGGTATGGTCTTTTATGAAGCCCATCTCGATATCTAAACTGGTGTACTCATTAAGATGACGAGTTGTGCTATGCTTTTCGGCACGATAGACGTTACCTGCAGCAAACACCCGCTCAAAAACGCCAACCATAATCTGTTTGTAGAGTTGCGGACTTTGAGCCAAGTGAGCGGTGTGACCAAAGTACTCAATGTTGAATGAGTTGGCTCCACCTTCCGCATCCTCACCGATTAATTTCGGCGCCTGGAATTCAGTAAAACCTTCTTTGGTCAAAAACTCTCGAAAAGCAGTGATGATGACTGTTTGAACTTTAAAAATCGCTCGTTGTTTTTCAGCTCGCAAGGTTAATGGTAGATAATCGAGGTAAGTATCAATATTGATGTCGGTTCCGAGTTCAAACGGCAACTCTTGTGCTTTTGACAATACCTTCATCGACAAGATTTCCAGTTCAATATCACCGTTCATTTTTTCGGCCTGAACATTTTTTGGCGGACGAGGATTTACCTTGCCTTTTACCTCAACCACCCATTCCGGCCGCAGGATGGCGCCAACATCGTGAGCTTCCTTGGCATTTGGCAAGATGACACCTTGCACTTTGCCGGTCATATCGCGAAAATCCAAGAAGATCAATTTCCCTTGGTCACGACGAATATCTACCCAGCCCTTTATTACGACTTCCTGTCCTGCCTGCGCTTTGAGATCTTTTATATAGGTTCTTTCCATGGTACTGTCCTTCGGAGAAATAAAAACACCCCTCCGAATTCATTAATTAATAATAAATTCGCAGGGGCGATTTCATCGCGGTACCACCCTGTTTTTGTCTTAATTTACGCTTGCGGAGCGCCACCGGAAGATTCTACTGGCCTATCCATAAATCGGATAAGTTTTCTTTCCTCAGCCTCCCCGTTGTTAGTCGGATCGTTGGTTCTAATACTATAGCATCTAGTATAGCTTCACGCCAATTTTCTCTCGCACCTCATCCATCTTGGCGTCAGCCACTGCTTTGGCCCGTCGGCCTCCTTCTTCAAGGATTTCGAGCACGTTATCAACATCCATAGCAATACGCTCTCGTTTTTCGCGAAGTGGCTTAATGAATGCTGAAATATTTTTGATCAAAATTTCTTTGGATTCTTTGTAGCCGATACCGCCTTTGGTATACCGTTCAGAAAGGGCCGTCAATTCGTCAGTGCCCGCAAATAGTGCGTGCAGAGCAAAAACTTTGTCGGTTGTAGGGTCTTTTGCCTCCTCAATTCCCTTTGAATCTGTCGGAATGCTCATGACCGCTTTTTTTATTTCTTCATCTGTCGCAAAAAGCGGAATAGTATTTTTGTAACTCTTGCTCATCTTCTGGCCGTCAGTTCCAGGCACAACTTTTACGTTTTCAACAATATATTCTTTCGGCAATTTAAAAGTCTCACCGAAAATCCGGTTGAATTTTTCCGCCGTATCGCGAGCTATTTCAACGTGTTGTTTTTGATCCGCTCCAACCGGCACAACGTCAGGTCCGTAGAGTAAAATATCGGCAGCCATCAAGATCGGGTAATCAAAAAGTCCGACATTTACCTCTTTGTTCTTGGCCTCGGCATCTTTATAGGCATGCGCCCGCATCAAATACGGCATTGTAGTCATGCAGTTAAAGATCCAAGCAAGCTCGGTGTGCGCGGAAACATCAGACTGTTTAAAAAATGTAACTTTTTTTGGATCGAGACCAATCGCGAGATAGTCGATCACGACATCAATTATATTTTGTTTTAACTGTTCTTTATCTTGCAAAGTAATCAGCGCATGCAGGTCTGGAATAAAAACATAGCCGCCAAAAGTTTCTTGCAACTCAACAAACTGTCGCATCGCGCCAAAATAGTTGCCGATATGTGGACGACCGGTAGGCTTTACGCCGGAGAGCATTATTTTTTTGTTGGAATTCATAGAGTTACTATACTATTTCTTACTCATATAAGCCAGCCAAAAGTTGCGTTTGTAACTTTGATTGTTGATGCGTGAGTAGTTGGTCTTTTTCTCCAATTTTTCAATGATGAAATAGCGCGAGTAGTACTCAACGAAGTCCTCTTTGCTCCAAACTCGTTCAGTCAAACCGATCTCCGGCATGATGTAGGTATCCTTTTCTTTGCCTGGCGAAAGTTTTATCAAATTCTTGGCATTGTGATCGCCGTCCTTGCAAAGTGTTTTTACAAAAAAGTTTCCGCCGGATTTTAGAATCCTATGTGTTTCTTGAATATAAAGTCCACGTTCACTTTCGGTTAAGGAGTTTGAAGACGTAACATCGATAATTAGATCAAAAGAATCGTTCCCGAAGGGCAAAATAAAGCCAATATCGCCTTTTAGGTATTCGACAGAACCGGTATTACTTGCCACGCTGGCGGTTTGAGGCAAACCAAGCTCTTTTGCCCGCTCTACAGCCAAACGGAGTGCGGTGCTCGATATCTCGATACCGGTCACTACTGCCCCTTCTTGAGCCAAATAATTGCTATTACGGCCAGTTCCACAGCCGAGGTCAAGCGCACGCAGACCCTCTAAAGGCGTTTTCTTGTCCCTTTTCAAATACTTAAAAAAACCTAAGGTATCCGTTTGAGGCTTATCATCTTTGGTGACAAGTTTTGAGTTTTGATATTCACGCTCCCAAACATTTTCTTGGGCCATAAATTTGAGATCGATTATGCTTCGGACTGGGTCTTCCAAACCCTTACTAGATTTTGGAATAATGACGCTACCGTCATTGGACCGATGCCACCCGGAACTGGTGAAATTGCTGAAACGATATCTTTGACCGCCTCAAAATCGACATCCCCTACCATCTTTTTTTTGGTGATCTCGTTTTCAGGTTTATAGATCGTGGCAGTTTTTTTTGCATCAGTCTCAGTTTTTTGCCCAAAATTGATGCCGACATCTACCACCACTTGCCCTTTCCGAACATAGTCTTTGGTTATGAGGTGTGCTGAACCGGCCGCGACGATCAGAATATCAGCCAACTTTGTTTCCTCTTTCAAATTTTTGGTGTGTCTGTGACAAACCGTAACCGTTGCGTTTTCATTTAAAAGTGCGAGGGCCAAAGGCTTACCTACCAACATCGAGCGACCAACGATCACCGCTTTTTTGCCGTCAATTTGTATTTCGTAATGTTTCAGGATGGAAAGGACACCCAGAACTGTGGCTGGTAATATCATGCTGGCGTGATTGGCGCTAAGTTTCTTTAGGTTGATAGCGGTTAGACCGTCTACATCTTTGATGGGTTCTATCGTGTCGATAATTTTGTGTTTGCTGAGTCCTTCGGGAATAGGCAGTTGTACGATAATGCCGTGAATATTATTGTCGAGATTCAGTCTGTTTATTTCTTGGATCAGGTCGGCTTCGGAGACCTTGGCTTCAAATTTTTTATGCAGGACAATTGCGCCGATCTTTTCGGCAAAGAGCTTCTTCTGGGATATATAGGAGTTAGATTCGGACAAGTCACCCACTTGAATGATTGCAAGCTGAGGTTTTGGAGCCGCACTGCCGGCCAAGGAGTCAGAAACCTCACTTTTGAGCTGGTCCATGGTGAGGTCGCGTAGTTTTTTGCCGTCGAGTAGTATCATAAAGTAACTCTAGCACGAATGAAACCGCTAGTCATTAGAAAACGTAGGACTTGTTTTTGTGCTGATATTTGCTACCATTCTAATAAATGATTAACTCCAAAAAATTATCTACTTGGTCTAGCTTTGTCTGAAACTATCTAAAGGGTGGCAGGTTTAAGTGTTGTGTGATTTTAAGGGTCGTCTGCTTCGGCAGACAAAAATTGGAGGTTCTATGTCGTATCGTGCGTGCGGTAACCGTTGTTGTGTTGATTTTGATGATCTTGGATTGCCGATTACACCTACCGAGGCTATACAGGTGTTGGTAAAGGCTGGGTTTAAGAGTATTGAAGTGGATTTGATCGAATTGGCTAGGCAGTGTGTCGAATCCGCCACTTACCATCGTGGCGCCAGGTTGCATGAAGCGCCGAAAGTTTTTGATTGTTCAAGTCTGACAAAATGGCTTTATGCGCAGAAAGGAATTTGGCTGCCTCGGCGATCAATTCAACAGCGTGAATTTGGATCGCCCGTCGAGATTTTGGACATTCAAGCAGGAGATGTTGTGTTTGTTTCCGGACGTATCGATTATTTCCTGGTCGATCCAAATGACGGCGTCGGTCATGTTGGAATCGCATCCGGTGATAGAACGGTGATTCATGCCGCCAATAGGAAAGCGGGCATCATCGAAAGTTCTTTGGAATCGTTCGTCGGAGATCCGGCTGATTTGCGTGGGATTCGACGCTACGTCACGAATAGTCGAGTTTACACCTTCGAGACTCCACCGGAACGCGAAATCGAATGGTCAGACGACCTCAAGTGGGTCATTTTGCAGCGTTTGTAAAGTTTACCCCAGCCGCCCAGTTCCACGGGCGGCTTTTTCTTCTTCCGTTTTCTAATCCCTACTATTTTGATTATAATTCTGCTCCGTCATATACTAAGCCCATGAAGAAAACGGCAACTCCAAAACGATTTGATGCGCACGGAGGAAAATTGGTTGATCTCCTAGCTAAAAAACCGAGGGAGAGAGATCAGCTTTACGAAGAACTGATGACCTTGCCGAAGATTACTCTGAGCAACCGGCAAATTTGCGATCTTGAAATGATCATGACTGGCGCTTTCTCCCCACTTACCGGCTTTATGACCGAAAATGAATACAAGTCGGTTTTGGCTAAAATGCGTTTACCCAAGGAGTATCAAAACGCTGTTTGGACTATTCCGATCGTACTGGATGTGCCGGCAGTTTCTACCTATAAGATCGGAGATAAAGTTGGGCTCTACGACAAATATAATTTCCCGCTGGCTATTTTGGAAATTAGTTCGATTTATACTCCGGATAAAAAATTTGAAGCTCTCAAGGTCTACGGCTCAACGGACACCACGCATTTTGGTGTAAATTATTTAATGAACGAAACCGGCACGGTTTATCTCGGCGGTAAAATTTCCGGCTTGAATCTAACCGCGAAATATGATTTTGAAGATCTGCGACATACGCCTCAACAAATAAGGGAGTGGTTTAAAAAGAATAATTGGCACAAAATCGTGGCTTTCCAAACCCGCAATCCAATTCATAAGGCTCACTTTGAGCTCCTGAAATCGGCTATTAACGAACATGGTGCTAAGTTGCTGATTCACCCATCTGTTGGTTTGACCAAAGATGGAGATATTGATTACGTTACTCGGGTCAAAATATATAAAAAGATCCAGGAGAAATATTTGCCGAAAAATGCGAAGGTCAGTCTACTTCCTCTAGCGATGCGTATGGGTGGACCGCGCGAAGCTGTGTGGCATGCCATTATTCGACGAAACCATGGCGCCACGCATTTTATAGTTGGCCGAGATCATGCAGGACCTGGCAAAGATGCGAGCGGTCGCGATTTTTATGGCCCCTACGATGCCCAGAAGCTTTCTAAAAAGTTTGCCGAGGAGATTGGGATTGTGATTGTCGACCCGAAAGAAATGGTTTATGTCGAGGAGCATAAAAAATATTTTCCGATAAATAAAGTGCCTAAAAATTCGACGATCAAAAACATTTCAGGCACCAAGTTCCGCGAAATGTTGCGGAGTGGCGAAGAAATACCCGAATGGTTCTCTTTTCCGGAGATCATAAGCGAGTTGCGTGAAGGATTGAAAAAGGAGTCGCAGACCGGAGTTACGGTATTTTTTACTGGTCTTTCCGGCTCGGGCAAATCAACTATTGCCAACATGCTGGGTGCTGAATTAACGGAGAAATATAATAAAAGGGTTACTTTGCTTGACGGTGATGTGGTGCGTGAACATTTGTCGAAGGGGCTGGGCTTTTCCAAGGAAGACCGCAACGAGAATATTCGACGCATTGGGTTTGTGGCTGCGCAAATAACCAAGCATGGCGGCATTGCCATCTGTTCAGCTATTGCGCCGTACAGTGAGTCGCGCAACAAAAACCGCGAGCGGATTTCAAAACACGGCACCTATATTGAAGTTTATGTTGAGGCGCCTTTGGCTACTTGCGAAAAAAGAGATCCCAAAGGCTTATACAAAAAAGCTCGCAAAGGCTTGATGAAAGGCTTCACCGGCATCGATGATCCATATGAGACTCCGATCAATCCAGAAATAACCTTGCATACAAAAACCATGCGTCCTAGTGCCTGCGTGAAAACGCTCGTGGATTATTTGAAGAGTAAGCAACTCATCTAGTAAGTGCTGTAAAGCATGCTAGGATTACACCATGACCAAAAAATTTAGCAACGCGGAATATTATGCCCAGCTACCTAAAAAACAAACAGGGACGGCGGTTTTGTTTTTTAACTCAAAAAGCGAACTTCTAATAGTTAAACCAAATTACAAAGAAGGCTGGTTGGTACCGGGAGGTGCGATTGAAGACCGTGAGTCTCCCCTACAAGGTGCAATTCGGGAGGTCAAAGAAGAGATTGGACTCGATATTCCTGAATTGAAATTAATTGGTGTTTATTATCGCACCGGAAATGAAATCTTTGGCGATTCGCTCAAATTTATTTTTTCG
>DMQX01000008.1:0-266 GCA_003455555.1 Candidatus Tayloriibacteriota bacterium | reverse complement strand
AGGAGCTGGAAATGATGGAATTTGTTCCAACCGAAAAAGCTTTGTCTCTGCTTTCCACAAGTTTGAAAAAAAGTTTGCCCGCGTGCTTAGAAGCAATAAAGAACAAAACTGTGGCTTATATTGAGTAATTATTTCTCCAACCAGAGTTTATTAATAGACTCGTAAGTTAGATTGATATCGTAAACGGATTTAAACAAGTTGTTGAAACTTCGTGTTTGCGTCGAATTGATCGTTGATTATCTAAAAGATAGGAAGCTCATCTAAAT
>DMQX01000083.1:1966-7355 GCA_003455555.1 Candidatus Tayloriibacteriota bacterium | reverse complement strand
CGTCAAAGGCGGGGAGATAGTCAATAAAAACTTTACCTACGTTCTCTCAAAGCCTGTTGCTGACAAAAATGTTGGTTTGGAAATACAGCTTGTTTCAAAAACTGGCCAGCCTTTAGCTTGGAATGATGCGCACTTTACTTTGACTGGTTCGAGTACCCCATTTATTACAGTTAACGGCGTGTCCCTGCAAATCGGCAGTAGTTCGACTTACATTTTTCCTCATAGCGGTCCGACTATAGCAAAAGGACAAACAATAAATGTTATAGCTGGTATAAAAAATCCTTCGAGCTCCTCTATAACTTTGACACCACGTATCCGTGTTTATGATCGGATTATCACAGGCAAGCCTCTGTATGAAAAAAATGGTGATTCTGTCGTCTTAGCTGGCAACAAAACTATTTCGGTATCGAATGCACTGCCAACCTTCAATTATAAACCTGGAGTTTATGTTGGTACTTTGGATTTTATTGGTTCAGACGGTAAAGTTCAGTCTCAGCTCTCGGACTTCCGTTATATTGTCGGTGGTGACATTGCGACGATCCAGTCCATAGATATTTCTCCGGAAAAAGTTACGGCAGGGCAGTCAGTTACTGTTACTGTTCTGTATTCCGGCTCGCCGATAGACGTGCAAACATTGCAGCAGCCAAAAATTGGTAAAGGCACGCTAACTATTTCGCTTTTTAATGAATATGGAGATCTGGTCGGCAATAGTAGTGCTGAGATTGACCTGAGTGTACCCTCGCATTCACAGCCGATGTCGGTAACCGCGCAGGTGAGTGCTGAGGCTATCCGAGCGAGCGGCACTATCACAAAAGATGGTCAGACGCTTTCTACGTTTTCTACTCTTATAGATCCGGCCTATGCCAATGCGGTGCGCCCTGCCACCAATTCAGCAGGATCAACTTTGCCTCTAGTTGTTGCTGTTGCGTTTGGTTTACTGGCCATTGCTCTAATCGTCTGGGCTGTCAGATCAAAGAATAAAAAAACGTTGTTACCTCCTCTGGCAATCTTTTTTGGACTCATGCTCAGTTGCTCTATTTTGCCGGCAACAACGCATGCTTGGACGTTCGTAAGCAGTAGTAGTTCAGGCCCTAACCTGGGCTGGCTAAGTCCTCAGGACATTACAGTTAACGTTACGCCGTCCCTAAACTTGGTGGTCGGGCAACAGTTCAGTCTGGCTTTTAGTATTAATGCCATTGCTTGTACAAATTCAAACGATATTGTCAGCGTTGCCACCTATTATCAGGGTACGACCAAAACCTTTACCCAAGAAAACGGACAAAACACCTGTTCGACCGAAAATTGCATTAGTGCCGTGACTGTTAACGGAGTTACTCACTACAATTATAACGTGAACGATCAGATCTTTGCCGGTACTTATACGGCGCCGTCCACGCCGGGCGATTACAGTGTTGGATTTACTGTAACTAACACGTGGGCAATTACAACTGGTTCTTCGTCAGGCTCGACCACTGGTTATGTGATCATCCATGTCGGTTCCACCCCGACCGGCGCTTTTGATAATGCCACCTGTAGTATAGTTCAAGGTTGGGCATGTGATGCGGACAATTATGCAACTACACTTTCCGTTGATTTATACAAGGACGGTCAGTACGGGACTGGTACTTATATCAGTAGGTATCCGGCCGGAGATAGCCGCTCTGATCTGGTTTGCGGCGGTACCAGCAATCATGCGTTTAATATTGCCACACCAGACGTTGATTCTCTGGGTCATTCGCTGAAAGATGGAACCAATCATACTTTGTATGCGTACGCCATAAATGCTCCGGGCACCGGCGGTCTTAACAAATTACTGCCAGGTTATCCTAAAACTATAAATTGTCCGGCGGTAAACCCTACACCTACGCAACTTTCGGTTACTTGTTCGGCACCATCTGGTGTTACTTCCACAGTGACGGGTAGTCCAATCACTTATACAGCGCATCCAGTTGGCGGCAACGGCACTTACACTTACGCCTGGACAGGAGACAGCACGCTGACTCCAAGTGGTGCCACTGCGCAGGGTCTTTACAGCAGTGCGAGTGCTAGCGCTAAAATAGCGCAGGTTACTGTTACTTCCAATGGGGTTTCGGTAAAGTCAGCAAGTTGCGGAGTACCGGTAACTGCAGCACCACTAACTTCTGTATCTTGTAGTGCAGACAAAACTTCGGTTCCCGTAGGACAAACTGTAACTTATACCGCCTTACCTATCGGTATTGGTGGAAATTATACTTATGCCTGGTCAGGGGACGGTGCGCTGACTCCAATCCTTGGTGGTGTAAAGGCAACTGGTGTTTATAGTGCCACAACTTCTATCGCGAAGATCGCCCAGGTTACAGTTTCTCTAGGTGGAGTTTCTATAATGTCAGCCAGTTGCGGAATACCTGTAACTCCAGCGCCTCAACTGACTGTTTCGTGCGGATACGGAGGTGCGACGGTTATGGTCGGCGGTTCTGCAAATTATACCGCCAACGTATATGGCGGTAGCGGTACCTATACTTACTCTTGGGCAGGCGATGGTCTGAGTGCGGTCGGAAATAGTAGATGGACAGGTAATATTACTTACTCTACTGCGGGACAAAAACATGCCGTGGTTACTGTGGTAAACGGCAGTAATACTGCTACTTCATTAGATTGCGGGGCTAATGTCATTCCAATCAATTCGTCAAATTGGACGCCAACCCTGACCTTTACGGCCGAGGCTTCGGGAATAGCGGCCACACCTAACCTGACAATAGGAACTAGTTCACCGTATACACTCAAATGGAGTCTCTCGGCTCCTTTGGCCATTAAGACAAATTCAAGTTGGTGGCAAAATGTTCTGGCGTTCTTCGGCCTCGGAGATAAGGTAGCGAATGCCCAAATTGTCGGCACAACTTACGATCTCCATACGTGCACTGCCTCTGCTGGTAGTTGGACTGGCAATAAAACAGTAGACTATTTACCAGCACAAGGTTCAGAACCCCACACATCACCTTTGGACCCAACCAATTTAAGTTACACTATTACCTGTACCGGCCCTTGGGCAATAGGATCAATTTCCAAAACGGTAACAGTGACGGTAGTAGTTGACGTTGCTCAGGGGTCGGGAGGCCAATGCTATGCCACAAGGGCCAGTGATACGGGTCTCAGTCCCATTCTGTCAGCTAATATCGGTGAGAGTATTGTATGGAGAGTAAGTAGTTCTGTGACCGGTAATCATACTTACCTCTGGTCCGGAAACAATGTTACAGGTCCTGCGAACAGTCCAACTTATTCGATGAATTATCCGACAATAGGTCAAAAAAGAATGCTTTTGAGTGTGGATGGCGGCCTCGCTACAGAGTGTCAACTTTCTTCTCCATTGCCGGTCATTAACGATCCAAATTTCCAGCCGTTCTAAAATAAGTTCGCTCCAAAATTAGTTGGTCCAAAAAACCGCCCATATCTTCGGGCGGTTTTTATTTGTTAAAGATACGAAAATGGAAAATAAAAGTGCCCTTGTGGTATAATACAGCCTATGAAAAAAGCAAAACAGCAAACGATGCTCATTGTTCTCGATGGTTGGGGATATCGGGAGGAAGTCAAAGACAATGCGATCGCGTCGGCTAATACGCCTTTTTTTGATGATCTGTGGCAGAAATACCCTCACGCGCTTTTGCAGGCTTCAGGCTTGGCAGTCGGATTACCTGAAGGTCAGATGGGTAATAGCGAAGTTGGCCACACCACTATCGGAGCCGGCAAAGTTGTAGATACTGACTTGGTGAGGATTGGTAAAGCTATTGCCGCGGATGAATTGGGTAAGAATCCGGCCCTCATTACACTTTTCGATCACGTCAAAAAGAACAATTCCATTTTGCATTTGCAGGGTTTGCTCGGTGATGGTGGTGTGCATGCTCACAGTGATCATTTGTATGCAGTGATCCGCGCGGCAAAAATCGCCGGCCTCAAGAAAGTTGCAATCCATGTTTTCACTGACGGTCGCGACACTCCACCACAAAGCGCTGCTTTATATTTGAAAGAATTGGAAGACGTGCTTAGGGAAATCGGTATTGGTTTCATCGCGACTGTTTCCGGGCGATTCTATGCTATGGACCGAGACAACAATTGGAACCGATTGGAAAAAACCGAACAGGCCCTTTTCGAATGCAAAGGTAATGTCTGCACGATCCCGCCAGATGAATTTGTTCAGACTCTATATAAGGGAGGCAAGCTGGACGAGCATCTAGAGCCAATCGTTTGCTACGACCAGGACGGCAAAGGTTGCGCGATCGAGGAAGGTGACGGCGTTTTCTTTTTTAACTTCCGGGCTGACCGCGCACGTATGTTGACTCAAAAAGTTTTGGAACGCACGGCTGGAAAAAATATTTGTTTTGTAACAATGACCCAGTACAGCCTTGAGTTCAAATGTCTGGTAGTTTTTCCACCAATCACTATTGAGGTAACTTTGGCCGGAGAGATCTCGCGAGCTGGCATGACCCAAGCGCATATTGCTGAGACCGAAAAATTTCCTCATGCCACTTATTTCTTAAACGGTGGACAGGAAAAGCCTCATGCCGGGGAAATTCATGAAATGTTGCCGTCGAGAAAAGACGTGGCTACCCACGACCTGGCACCAAAGATGCGCGCTGAATCTATCGCTGACAAAGCTCTGGAGTTCATTGAAAATGGCACAGATTTTATTTTTATTAACTTCGCCAACCCTGACATGGTGGGGCACACCGCCAATGTGCCGGCGATTATCGAGGCGCTTGAAGAAACCGACAAGCAACTCGGTCGTGTAGTCATGGCCATGGAACAAGTGGGCGGTGTGGTATTTATCACTGCCGATCATGGTAATGCGGAGGTTAACGTTGACCCTTTGACCGGCAACAAACACACTTCGCACACAATCAATCCTGTACCTGCTATTATTACAGACAAAGCTTTGGCTATGCGACCGACTGGCGGTTTGTCAGATATTGCGCCAACAATATTGGAACTTATCGGCGTGCCACAGCCCAAGAAAATGACCGGCATAAGCTTGTTGAAGCATTAATCAAAAAATAAATTTATGTTCAAAAAAGTTTTTCATTTCTTCGATAAGTTGGAGGATTATGCGCGCGGCTCTTTGACGGGTTTCCCGATCACTTACGCTTTTATTGGTGGAGTTGCGGTGGTTATTTTTTGGCGTGGTGTCTGGCACACAGCTGACATGTTGATGCAACTGGGTGGTGTTTGGAGTTTTTTCTTCTATGAACCAATGACTGTTGTCTGGTCTACGGCGATATTATTGCTGACTGGCCTTTTTGTTTCATTTTTTATTGGCGACCGAATTTTTCTTTCAGGTTTGAGGCACGAAAAAAAGATCTTTGAAAAAACCGTTCTAGAAGTGGCCGAAGAAGAAGGTGAGTTGGTCAGTGTGATGCAT
>DMQX01000083.1:914-1898 GCA_003455555.1 Candidatus Tayloriibacteriota bacterium | reverse complement strand
GGTCAGTGTGATGCATCATGTCAAAACGATAGAAAGGGAATTGGCTGCGCTTACAGAAAAAATAAGTCTTCTTGAAAAGAGAGAAAATCAGGCGGAATATTCGGAAGTCGAACGATAAAAAGTTTTTGGGGACACCCTTTACTTTGGGGTATTTTTGTAGTATTCTTTTGAACTCTATGGCATTTATCGATGAAATTACATTACGAATGAAGGCGGGTGACGGCGGCAACGGCGTTGTGGCTTGGCGTCATGAAAAAGGTCGTGATCATGCTGGTCCTGGTGGAGGCAATGGTGGCGCTGGTGGCAGTGTCTATATTCATGCTGTGCGAAACATTGGTCTGCTTCATCGATATCGCTCGGAAAAGGAGTTCGTGGCTAAACGCGGAAATGACGGTATGAACTGGAGTAAGCAAGGCCACAGCGGGGAAGATTTGGTTCTGGACATGCCTCTAGGCTGTATCCTGACCAATACTATCACTGGGCAAAGTCTAGAACTTATCAAAGACGGCGAAACAATCCTGCTTTTGAAGGGTGGAAATGGCGGCCTCGGTAACGAGTATTTTAAAGGCTCACTGAACCGCAGTCCCAAGCAGTCCACGCCTGGCAAATTGGGTGAAGAGGGTGACTTTTTTATTGAATTGCAACTCGTGGCTGATGCCGGTCTTATCGGGTTACCAAACGCTGGTAAATCTAGTCTTCTGAATGAGCTGACGAACGCCTCGGCCAAAGTGGGTGCATATCAATTTACGACTCTTGAACCCAACCTCGGTGACTTTTATGGTTATATTTTAGCCGACATTCCCGGTCTTATTGAAGGTGCTTCAATCGGCAAAGGTTTGGGTACAAAATTTTTGAGACATATTCGTCGCACCAAGATCCTTTTGCATTGCATCTCCGCGGAAAACGAAGATTTTAATTCCGTCTACAAAGTTATTCGAAACGAGCTTTCCGAGTACGACAAGGCACTCGTTGAAAAGCAGGAAA
>DMQX01000083.1:0-732 GCA_003455555.1 Candidatus Tayloriibacteriota bacterium | reverse complement strand
CGTTGAAAAGCAGGAAATAATTGTTATCACCAAAACAGATATGATCGATGCTACGGAGCTAGCCAAAAAGATCAAGAAGCTTAAATCAAAAAATACCGTTCTAACCGTTTCTACTATTGATTCAGATTCACTTACCGCTTTTAAAAAGAAACTTAGTGCCGTTATCGAGTCATCGCTTCGATCTTAAGTTGTTTGGCAACCTCGCCGATGATTTGATCGATTGATAGGGTCGCTTTAATAAGATATCCAACAGCGCCATATTTTTTGGATTTTTCGATTTGGACTTTTTCGGAAAGATTGGAGAGCATCAGAACTGGAATATTCTTGGTTGCCGGATCAGCTTTTAATTGCTGGAGTACCTGAAAGCCGTCAGCCCCAGGCAGCATGATATCGAGTATCACAATACTCGGCATTTCTTTTTTGATATCGGCGGCAGCTGTATCGCCAGATTTGCTGGTTGATACGATGGCACCACCGTTTTCAAATTTCTTGGTCAGCAAACTACTAATGAAGGAATCATCTTCGACAATAAAAATCTTTGTATCTTGCGGAATCTTGGATGTATCGTTCATGTTTGTTAATGATGGTTGTTGTATCTATTCTATACTCACCATAGGATAACGGCAAATGGATAAAAGTTATCCACAGCCTTATTGTGGAGGCAATTCTTTCTTGATATACTTATATTAAATTAATTTTATTAATATGGATGTTCTTAAAAAGATGAATCTG
>DMQX01000032.1 GCA_003455555.1 Candidatus Tayloriibacteriota bacterium | reverse complement strand
CAGCGTCAGATGTGTATAAGAGACAGTCTCAAATGAGATAAAAGAAGGTGACTATTTTTATTTCAAAATCAAAACATTTTTATTGTGGGTTTGTGTTGCAGTGATTATTGCTACGATTGGTTCTACTTTCGTTATATTTAGCGGAAAATCAAAAATAAAAAATGATCTGACTATAGTGGGCCAAGCTGTGAACGAAAACAATCCAATGCTTTGTGAGCAATTAGTTAATGACGGAAATCCTACTGACTATAAGAGTGACTGCTATTATCAGGTTGCAATAAATAATAAAAATCTTGAAGCATGTAAAAATTTCATTATTGGCGGAGTTGATAGATGCTATCTTGATGTATCAATGCGTTATGACGATAGAACTATTTGTCAACAAATCACGAATCCAGACTTAAAAAATCAATGTCTGACTTTAGAAAATAATTGGAACAAACGTTAATTTCTTAACTAGTTGTTGTGGCAGCGAAATTTTATTCCTCTTATAACGGCATAAATATAGTCACTTTAGGCTTCCGAGAACGCTACCTGAAGGGACTAGGTAAATATATAGAAATCGTAGATATATGCCGCTCTGCGCAGCGAGGACTGTTTGTACCCCTACGGGTATCACGATGCGTGAGCGAATCCGATGAGCGAGTTCCGCAGCAAGCAGACGCATATATCGAAGATTTCTGTTGAATTTGACTACATATATATTATTTTGCATAATTGGACTATTCCTCTTACATATACGCTGTTTTGACTATTAAACACTTAAATTCACTTCAATGTTACCATTCAACCACTTTACAACAAAAGCAAAAGAGGCGATTCGCCGAGCTCATGAACTGGCTATAGAGCGCGGGCAGAATCACGTGAATCCAATGCATTTGCTCGCTGCGCTTATTTTGCAGGAGGAAAGCATGGTTATTTCTATTTTGGAAAAATTGGAGATCGATACAATGCTTTTGACCGATTCCATTCTCGAGTCTATCGAAGGTGCTGAAGGTGGTTCGTCAACGCTCTCACCTTCATATCAGATCTATTTGACCCCGGAATTGAGTCAGGCAATCGAAGCGTCCAGCAAGATTGCTGCAAATCTCAAAGATGAGTTCGTTTCTACGGAGCATTTGTTTATAGCTATTCTCGAGGTGCCTGGAACTGCACGGGAGATGCTGGCAAAATTTAAGCTCGATAAAACTGCGGTCTTAAAGGTTCTGGAAGAAATTCGCAGTTCCAAAACCGCGGATATAAAAGAGTCCAAGAAATTTAAATCACTTTTAAAATACACTCGTAACCTGACAAATCTGGCGCGCGAGAATAAACTTGACCCGGTGATCGGTCGCGACGCGGAAATTTCCCGCATCATTCAGATCCTTTCACGGCGTACAAAAAATAATCCTATTTTGATTGGTGAGGCCGGAGTCGGAAAGACCGCAATCGTTGAAGGTCTGGCTCAGCGCATGGCGATTAGTGACGTGCCGGAATCTCTCAAAGACAAGGAGCTGGTCTCTCTTGATCTTGGACTTTTGATTGCCGGTACAAAATACCGCGGCGAGTTTGAAGAGCGCCTTAAAAATATTATGAAAGAGATCGAGCGCGCCGATGGCAAGATCGTACTCTTCATTGATGAGATCCATACAATTGTTGGAGCTGGTGCAGCCGAAGGTTCAATGGATGCTTCAAACATGTTAAAGCCTGCGCTCGCTCGTGGTGAGCTTCGTGCCATTGGAGCGACGACTTTGAAAGAATATCAGAAGCATATTGAAAAGGATCCCGCTTTGACCCGACGTTTCCAGCCGGTCTATGTGAACGAACCGAGTATTGAAGATGCGATCGCAATTCTGCGAGGACTTAAAGAAAAGTATGAGCTGTATCATGGCGTGCACATTACAGATGATGCGATCATTGCCGCGGTAAATCTTTCTAGTCGATATATCTCTGATCGATTTTTGCCGGATAAAGCGGTAGACCTTATTGATGAAGCTGCTTCCGCCCTTCGTATTTCACTTGAAAATAAACCGCCAATACTCGAAGAAACACATCGAAAAATTATACGTCTAGAAATTGAGCGCGAAGCTCTGAAAAAAGAGTCTGCCACTTCAAAAACAGCTAAAGCTCGAACCAAAGTGATCGAGAACGAGATTGCAAACCTGCGTGAAAAGACCAGCGAGCTTGAGCTTAAATGGAAGAATGAAAAAGACACGCTGACTGCTATTAAATCTATTAAAAAAGAATTGGAGCAAATGCGAAATGAGGCAGATGGAGCGGAAGCTCGTGCCGACCTTTCTCGTGCGGCTGAAATTCGCTATGGCAAAATTCCTCAACTGCAAAAAGATCTTGAGGTCAAGAGTAAGCGCTTGAAAAGACTGCAAAGCACTCGCCGAATTCTCAAAGAAGAAGTTACCGAAAATGATATCGCTCATGTCGTAGCAAAGTGGACCAGTATTCCAGTTACTCGAATGCTCGAGGAGGAAGCTCAGAAACTTACTCGCATGGAGGAGGATCTCAGAAAGCGAATTGTTGGCCAAGATGAAGCGGTTAAGAAAATTTCTGATACAATCAAGCGCTCACGAGCCGGGATTGCAGATCCAAATCGTCCGATCGGTTCATTTATTTTCCTAGGACCGACTGGTGTTGGTAAAACTGAGCTGACCAAAAAGCTGGCCGAATTCATGTTCGACGATGAGAAAGCTTTGATTCGCGTGGATATGTCCGAGTTTATGGAACGACATTCAGTTGCCAAGTTGATCGGTGCGCCTCCAGGTTATGTTGGTTATGAAGAAGGCGGCAATCTGACCGAGATGGTTCGACATCGACCTTACGCCGTAATTCTGTTTGATGAGATTGAGAAAGCTCATCCGGAAGTTTTCAACGTGCTTTTGCAGGTGCTTGATAACGGCCGATTGACCGATGCCAAGGGACGCTTGGTGAACTTCAAGAATACCATCATCATCATGACTTCGAACGTTGGTGCTCAGCATATTCAGAAAATGGAGAAGATCGGTTTCGGCGGTGTCGAAACTGATATGCAGAAATATCAGAACGTTAAAGAAAAACTCGGCACGACCCTCAAGGATTATTTCCGACCGGAATTCCTGAACCGCATTGACGACATTATTGTCTTCGATATTTTGAATGAAGCTGCCATCGAAGAGATTGTCAAGATTCAGGTGGATATCATCAAGGAGCGATTGCAGACAAAAGATATCAAGCTCGATATCACAGCTGACGTTTATAAATATCTGGCCAAGGAGGGCTACAATCCGGAATACGGCGCACGGCCTTTGAAACGTTTGATCCAAAACAAGATCTTGAATCCGGTAGCGAACCTGATAATTTCTCAGGGCGTCATGAAAGGCGGGGAAATTATGGTGGGACTCGGTGGAGCTGTTGTGGATCCTAAAACCGCTGAATTTACGTTTGAAGTTAAAAAAGGAAAGCGAGGTTCGATCATTACGTCGATTGCAGAGGGGGCTATGAGTCAATAGAGTAAATAAATGATAACGCAAAAAAAAACCGCAACAAGCCCTGTTGCGTTTTTTTTGCTTTCGTCAAGTTTAAGTGTATTATATAATTATTAAATTTAATACGAAATATATGGTGGAAGCATATCCAACAACGCAGGCTGAAAATGCAGAACTTAAGAACAAAGTTGTTGAAGGTCAAACCTCCTTGTACAAAGACGTTCTAGAAAGACTGGTAGATCGTTCAGATGTAAATACGGATTTGGTTAATTCCATGTTAAGTTTTTTGCAGTCTTTAGAACGAAGATCTTCATATGGAGATTCAGAGGCACGTCTTAGTGAGGAGTCTGTTCAGAAACTTACTGAGTTTTTTAACGAAAGCGCTAAAAATTTGGACGGACTTGTGGGGAACCGCAGGGTCTAGTTTATCGGTACTATTGGAAAAAACCAAAAGTGTGATAGATTACTTATACTATGCGCCGGTCGTATAGTGGCAATTACACGACGCTGTAAACGTCGCGACCTATGGTCTACGGGGGTTCGAGTCCCTCCCGGCGCACAAATATGACTGCTAATTCTAAAACCGAAGGTCTCCGAACATGGATTGAGGTAGACAAAGGTGCTATGAAGCACAATCTGGCTCAATTTCGAGCTATTGTATCTAAAAAAACCAAAATATGCGCCGTGGTTAAGTCAAATGCGTATGGCCACTCACTGGTTGATTTTTCGAAAGAAATGGAAAAGAATCACGTTGATTGGCTGGCGGTTGACTCGGTGGTTGAAGGAATTCGATTGCGCGAAGAAGGCATAAAAATACCGATTTTAATTTTGGGTTACACATTGCCGGAAAAAATGCAGGAAGCAGTCGATGTTGATCTTAGCATTTCGATTTCACATTTCGAAGCGCTGGAGGAAGTTCTAAAAATTTCTGATGCAAAAATTCATATCAAAGTTGATACGGGCATGCATCGGCAAGGTTTTATGTTGAATGACGCGCCAAAACTTTTGAAAATTTTGTCCGGCACAAAAAATTCTCTTGAAGTTGAAGGTTTGTTTACGCATTTTGCGGCGGCAAAAAATCCGGCTTTTCCTGCACGTACCCAAAAACAGTTGGCCGAATTTAATCAATGGCTAGAACTGTTAAAAAAAGCCGGCTTTGATCCAATCGCACACGCTGCTGCAACTTCGGGTGCCATTCTTTTTCCGGAATCTCATTTTGATATGGTGCGCATTGGTATTGGACTTTACGGTCTATGGCCTTCGGTGGAAACAAAAGTTTTTGCCGAAAAAAAAGGTGAAAAAGGAATGTTGCTCCAGCCCGCTTTAACTTGGAAAACTATAATCGCTGAAGTTAAAACTCTTCCAGACGGCGGTGCGGTTGGTTACGACTTTACGGAAACACTTTCCAAAAATTCTAAAATTGCGATTTTGCCAATCGGTTATTGGCACGGTTATCCTCGAGCACTTTCTGGAATTGGGGAGATTTTGATCCATGGTGAATTGGCAAAGGTTGTTGGCCGTGTTGCCATGGACATGGTGATTGTAGATGTTTCAAAAATAAAAAATGTAAAAGTGGGGGACGAAGTTATTCTGCTTGGCACCGAGAAAAATCCGACGGCTATGAGCATCGCCGGTGTCCTCGAGGACTCCTGGTATGAAATAATAACAAGGCTAAATCCCCTCATAAAACGAATTTTTGTTTAGGTGTCTTTTAAGGTGTATTATTGATATATGCGAAACAATATTGTTTACAGTGGCGCGGACGAACTGACGTATGAGATACGTGAGATTGTGGCTGTGGCCAAGAAGGTTGAGTCTATGGGAGTTGAAATTGCCTGGGAAAACATCGGCGACCCAGTGCAAAAAGGGCATAAGGTGCCAGTTTGGATCAAGGAAATTGTGCGCGATATTGTGATGTCTGATGACACGTCTTTTGGGTATTCGCCAACTAAAGGCTTGCTCGAAACTCGGGAGTTTATAGCTAAAGAACGAAATAAAAAAAGCGTAGCCCATGATACGGGGTCAAAAGGTATGGGTGGCGCAAAAATCACCGCCGAAGATATTTTATTTTTTAACGGTTTGGGTGACGCCATTTCTCGAGTCTACAGTAACTTGAACGAACACGTGCGGGTGATTGGACCTAATCCGGCTTACTCGACGCATTCGTCGGCCGAGGCTTCTCATGCGAGTTCTTCACACATCACATATCGTCTCGACCCTCATCGCAATTGGACGCCAGACCTCCAAGATTTGCGAAATAAAGTAAAATACAATCCGGCTATCGGTGGTATTTTGATAATCAATCCAGACAATCCGACTGGCATTGTTTATTCCAAAGAAGTTTTGTTGCAGATCGTGGCTATTGCCCGCGAGTTCGATCTGTTTATCGTGGCGGACGAAATTTACGCAAATATTGTTTATGGTGGGGCGGTTATGACCGCACTTTCTGATGTGATCGACGACGTGCCAGGCATGGCCATGAAAGGACTTTCCAAAGAAGTGCCATGGCCGGGTGCGCGCTGTGGTTGGGTAGAATTTTATAATACCGACAAAGATCCGATCTTTGCGCGCTATGTAAAATCTTTGGTGGATGCCAAAATGCTTGAGGTTTGTTCAACAACTTTGCCTCAAAAAGCTTTGCCTAAAATTTTGTCAGATAAACGATATGCGGGATATTTGGCCGAAAATAATTTGCTGTACAACAAACGAGCCGAACTTTTCTATAAGACTTTTTCCAAAGTTTCGGGTGTGACCTGCGTGAGGCCTCAAGGCGCGCTTTATGCCACCGTGGTTTTTGATGAAGGTGTACTAGGTGCAGATCAAACTATGACGATAGAAGATGCCGAGGTAAAAAAATATATCGAACAGCAGGTGGTGGGTATTGCTTTGGATAAACGATTTGTTTATTACCTTCTCTCTTCAACCGGTATTTGCGTTGTGCCTCTTTCCGGCTTCAATTCTGACCTGCCTGGTTTCCGTATCACACTTCTTGAAGTTGATGACGTAAAATTTAAGAAAAATTTGGATACGATTGCCGAGGCGATAAAGAACTATTTGAAAGCTCCGAAATACTCATTAATAAAGACCTTTTCCGGGGCAAAATAGTCCAGCCTTGCATTTTTGGGTGATTTCAAGTATTCTAATGCAACATCGCTAAATAAACATTATGTCTCAAGATCGACTTATCAAACTTGGTTGCA
>DMQX01000067.1:1446-2673 GCA_003455555.1 Candidatus Tayloriibacteriota bacterium | reverse complement strand
CATCTATAGTGATCATATGTTTTAAATTATTTATTTTGTTTTCCTCGATTCAAATAACTTTGTAAAATAATTGCGGCGGAGGAAGCGTCGAGCATGTCATTCTTGCCTTGCAATTGCTGAGCCTGATGCGAACTTAAAAATTCTGGTTCAAAGTGTATCGGAATGGCGCTAACGATACTCATTTGCGCAACAAAATCATTTATCTGCTCCATGATTGCATTGTCCTTGCCTTTAAAATCTTTCGACTCCCCAATCACAATCGTCTCGACTTTTTGTTCTTTGATAATCGCTTCAATTTCTGACAAAAGGTTTTTGGAATTTTTTAAGACAACCAAAGGCTGCGCGATTGTCGCGGAATCATCACTGACCGCCACACCCACTCTTTTTGAACCGAAATCAATTCCTAAAAATCTTGTTGCTTTCATTGCGGAGGAGGTGAGATTCGAACTCACGACCCAGTTACCCAGGTGACAGTTTTCAAGACTGTTGCTTTAGACCACTCAGCCACTCCTCCGTTTATTCTCGGAATACTAGCAAAAAATGGCCATTTTGCAATGTTTGCATTTGTGATAGAATTATTTTATGAACATTGAAGGCATCTCGTGGCGGGCGTTTGAATTTGCCCACAGACCAAAAACCTCTGATTGGTTCTGGGCAGTTGGCATCGTAACGGTCGGTGCAGTCGTGGCCGCAATCTTTTTTAACAATATCGTGCTGGCGATCCTGATAATCGTCGCCGCTCTGGCTCTGCTTCTCCACGCCAACAAGTCGCCAAGACTTCTGGAATACCACTTGACGATGCGAGGACTCATTATCGACAAGAAACTTTATCCGATTTCCACCATCGAATCTTTTTGGATCGACGAATATGAAAATGGCGTAGCAAAAATGATCTTAAAATCAACTAAAAAGATCATGTTGTATATCATTGTGCCTCTCGTGCCAGAAGTCACTCCAGATGAAGTCAGGCATTTTTTCTTTCAGCACAGGATCAAAGAAGTTGAACATCATGAGCCTACCTCTCAGCAGATCATGGAGTATTTGGGTTTTTAAGTTTTGTGTGATAACGTACAACCTGTCGTCCTTGTCGTTCAATGGATAGGACATGAGTTTGCGGAACTCAAAATGTAGGTTCGATTCCTACCAGGGGCACCACAATAGAAAAACTCCCCTTCGGGAGTTTTTCTATTGTGGTGCCAGGCGGAGCGATGTTTTGTCAGCAGACAA
>DMQX01000067.1:0-1225 GCA_003455555.1 Candidatus Tayloriibacteriota bacterium | reverse complement strand
TGTTTTGTCAGCAGACAAAACCGCGAGCCGGGGTCGAGAAAATTTGCGAGAGTCTGGCGAGCAAATTATTCGTGACCACCACTTTAAGTAGATTTATATTTCTTTTCTAAGAAGATCAGTGGCTGCGTCCAACTCAGCTTTTGGACTTTCTTTTCTGCTACCAGGACGGTACAAAAATTTCGAAACCACATCACAAAAAAGCGCATTTTTTAGTGTCCATAAGTTCCGGATTATTTTGCTTTTTGGATTTCGTTTTCGTAATACTTTATATTGTCTTTATACGTCTTAACTCGAATTTCAGCTTGTTTCAACTGATTTTCCAGGTCTTTCTCAAGCGCATCTTTATTGGCCTTTTCCGCCGCTTGCTTCTTGAGTTCCAGGTCGCGACTTATAGAAGAAACTTCAACGTTTAGTCTTTCAAATTCTTTTCGATTCATGGAGGCTTTTGCAGTAGCCTGGTCTATAGTCCTCTTCAATTCGAGTTGCTCACGATCATTTGCAGGACCAGTGGTAGTCGACCGTTTCTTCAAGTCTGCAATTTCCTTCTGTTTTTCGTCATGTTCCCTCTCCAGCCCTTCCAATTCCGAAGTTTTCAACCGAATTTCCTCTTCCAACCTAGAGATCAGCTCTGCCTCCTTTTTTTCTTCTTGCATCATTTGAATAAGTTCTGACGCCGTCTCTTTTCCACCTTTCAACCGATCATCCGTCTCACGTTTTTTTTCAGCCAAGGTTTGGCTTGTGCTTTTGGCATTTTCATCAAGCTTTGCCGCCTCCGCCTCTAGAGCCTGCATCCTTCTCTTGGCCTCATCGATCTTTGCCCCGGCTTGTTGCTCAATACTCTTTATGTTTATGACAGCGGCAGAATTTACGGTAGCACCCATAGACTGACTTCGAATTTTATTTAATTGTATCCTGAGCCTGAGAAGAGTATCCTCTTCTGTACTCAGATTATTTTTTTCCGATACAATATGACCCGTTGCTCTCTCGACCGCGTCTTTTTTATCTTGTGCTAATTTATGTTCCCTCGCCAGCTCCGCGCTATTTTTGGCTGTTGAGGCCGAGTGGTTTGAATTTTTTGGATCGTTTATCATGTCCTCCAGTATACCTCAACTTTTCTCATTACAAAAAACACCCTTTCGGATGTTTTTTCTTTTGACACTAGTTTCATTAAGCTAGCTTCTTGACCATCGCGCTGAGGCGAGACTTTTTTCGAGAAGCCGTATTC
>DMQX01000101.1:443-2837 GCA_003455555.1 Candidatus Tayloriibacteriota bacterium | reverse complement strand
AAAATAGCCTAACCAACAACCTCTTCGATCATTAAAATTAAAATTCTAATTCTCTGGGTGAGCGGGTCCTCATAACCTTTTGCCGATCGATATGTTTTAAGGCTAGCTCGATGTCGTTTCGCTCGCCACGCCACAAAACCATCCACCAAAATTTAGGCAAGAATTCATCGAGAGCTTCTTTGGTCATTTCCGGTCGGCTAACTTTTCGGTGTTTTAACCAACGCAATATAAGTCTCCAGGCGCAAAAAATTCCCGGGTAATCCAGGTAGATTATTTGATCGGCTTTTTGCAACCGGTCGGACATTTTTTCATCAACATAGCCCTCGATAATCCATTTGTCGTTAGTCAAAAGTTCCTGATGCTGAAGCCAATACTCCGCCTCGGGCACCGCCTGCCAATTACCTCTCCAAAAGAGCCGGTCCATATGAAAAAGCGGCAAATGTGTTTTCTCGGCCAATCTGCGGGAAAGAGTCGTTTTCCCTGATCCACTTATTCCGATTATGGCAATTTTGTTCATTGTGGTATTACGTATAAATTAAATAACTGTGGGTCCGGGAATAATTGTCGGCTTTTTCCAGATCCGGCCTTTAAGTGTTTGCCAAACGTCACCGAGCTCCTGATTTCGAAAAATAATTAGAATCAAAATAGCGAATCCGATGCCAATTATACCGGACAGGAAACCCTGTAGGAAAACCCCGACGGTTGTGTTGAGGTTGAACAAATCATCAAAAATATTCAGACAAACATAAGCTACATAACCCATAGCCAAAGATGAAGCCAACACTTGAATAAATGTCTTGAGAACCGGTCTGGAAAAACCCTTAAAATCTTTTTCGAAGACAAACCACAACGCAATACTGTTGATAACTTCGCCAATGGACCAACCGAGCGGCAAGGTCAGCAAAATACTGCCTGGGACACCCTGCACTTTGAAAAGATTTTCCAGAAAATAGGCGAAAGTTGGAAAATGCTGGTAGGCCAACA
Source organism: Candidatus Tayloriibacteriota bacterium (assembly GCA_003455555.1). Classification (GTDB taxonomy): domain Bacteria; phylum Patescibacteriota; class Minisyncoccia; order Phycocordibacterales; family UBA11359; genus UBA11359. The sequence goes on along the minus strand of DMQX01000101.1, from coordinate 1,853 downwards.
TAAAAAGATAACCAAACAAGACTGTGGTGACAGCGTTAATAAATTTCGCAATAAACGGTTTCTTGGTTTTGCCGGCGGCATAATAAGCCCGCACGAAAAGTAAGGTTAAATTTTGAAAGACCAGCGAGATGGCAAAAATAGCCAGAGCGGCGGCCGTCAATCGCGTGTCGGACCAGCTAAATTGCCCGGAGCCAAGGATGGTGCGAACTATTTGCGCACGTAGGACCACGAACAACACGACGACCGGCACGGACCAAAAAATAATGTGCTTGGCTGAAGCGATTGACTGCTCGGCAAATTTTTCTTTTTCTCCGCTCGAGAAAAGTTTCACTAGCAACGGAAAGGCAGCTAGAGAATAGCTGACACCAATGATCGACAGCGGCACAGATTGTAGGTTATATGAGAAGTTAAAAACGGCAATTGACCCGGCGGTCATAAGCGACGCAAATGAAAGCAGAAATATAATAGAAATGCTATCTGAACCAAGAGTAAAAGTTCGAGGCACGGAGATGAGCAGAACCTTGCGGATCTCCTTAAAATCAAAATTAAACTGCATACGTGGAAATAATCCGGATTCAACAATAAAAGGTATCTGTATAACAAAATGCAGTAGTGCCCCGAGGATCACGCCATACGCCAAACCAACAAGCCCGAAGATCGGATACAGGAAAAGCACGCCGAGAATTATTCCTAGGTTATATAGGATCGGACTCAATGCGTACAGAAAAAACCTTCGGTAAGCCTGAGTTAAGGTGCCGAGAATGTTCGAAAGGCCAAGAAAAATCGGCGAGAGCAGCAGAACCCTGGTCAGGCCGATAACCTGAGCCAGTTTGTCGCCGGAAAAACCAGGGAAAAGCAGGCCACTCAAATATGGCACAAAGAAAAAAGCTATAACCCCGGAAACAACAATGAGTAGGAAAAAGAACGAAAATATATTGCTGATGAATTTCTTGCCTTCTTCCTGTCCGTCATTCATCTTATCCATCAAGAACGGGATGAGCACCGAGATCGAAACCATCGAACCTACGGTAATAAATATAAAGTCAGGAATTCGAAAAGCCGCGTAATAGACATCGAGTGTTCCACTCGCGCCGAACGACGCCGCCAAAAGCCGGTCACGGACCAAAGCCAATATTTGGGAAAGCAGAGCGAAACCAGCCAGTAAATACGCGGCTTGGTGCAATCCGCGTATTTCTGTATGGAGGATCCGAAGAAACTTATTGACCATTTTACCTTGTGGTCTTATTTGTCGTCGACGCCGTTGTTGCTGCCGAGGTCTTAACAGTGGTTACTACAGGTGCATCAGCCTTTGGAAAAGGTGATTTCCCGCTTTGCAGGTTGGTTAAAATATTGGCAATCTCCTGATTGTCCGGATTCATTTTCTTGAGATCGGTAAACTGTGCGGTAGAT
>DMQX01000101.1:0-300 GCA_003455555.1 Candidatus Tayloriibacteriota bacterium | reverse complement strand
TATAAGAGACAGTCGGTAAACTGTGCGGTAGATTCTTCGATCCGGCCAACCTGATAATAACTCAAACCGAGGAAATATTTCGCATTCGCATATTGGTTGCTTAGAGAAACAGCTTTTTCAAAGGCACCAATGGCATTCTGATAATCCTTGTCGTTGTATCGCAAGACACCCAGTTGGAAGAATAATCCTGGATTATTTGGCGCCGAAACAGCGGCAGCAGTGACGGAATCAATAGCTGATTTTGTGTCTCCTTCCGAGATCTGTAATTGAGCCAAGAATAGATAAGCATCAGTGTAGTCG
>DMQX01000017.1:1336-5737 GCA_003455555.1 Candidatus Tayloriibacteriota bacterium | reverse complement strand
AGATGTGTATAAGAGACAGGTGTAACGATTTCAAAAAATTCGTCCATTGTTCCGAAACCGCCTTCAAAAAAAAGATAGGCTTCAGCGGAAAATGATAGGATGACTTTACGACTGAAAAAATAGTAAAAATCAATTCTGTCTGTGAGGTAGGCGTTAATTTCCTGTTCCATCGGTAAACGGATCGTCAGACCCAACGAACGTCCGTTGGCTTCATGTGCGCCGCGGCTGCCAGCTTCCATAATGCCGGGACCTCCACCGGTGACGACTGCGTAGCCTAGATCCTTCACTATTCTTGAGCCAATGCGACGGGCTTGCTTGTAGGCAGCATTGTTTTCTTTGGCTCGCGCGGATCCAAAAATACTCACGGACTTTGGAAACTTCTCTAGAAAATCGATTCCATGCACGAATTCGTGATTGATGCGGGAAAGTCTCTTGTTGGCCTCGTGGCGGATATCGTTTTTGGTGATCGGTTCAGTTGGCCGTGGCAGATTGGCTGCTTCTTCATGAATATTTTGTTCCATATTCATCTATTGTACGAGGATTTTTAACCTTTTGCAATTATGGATCAGTGGGTTTACAGAAAATTTCTAGCGCAGTACAATAGGTGGATACTCATAATTACGAAAATATGTCTACACTAGGTAAAAAAGAATGGATAGCTATAGCCGTGGCTTTGGCGGTAGTCTTGGTTTTTCTGGGTTCAAAATTTTGGGGCACGGCACCTTATACGCCAGTTTCTAGTCAAACTATTACCAGCACAACAACTAACGTAGACAACACCGTGGATAATTCAAACGCAACAAAAACTGGACTTATTATCAAAGACGTCGTGGTTGGTACAGGGACAGTAGCAAAAGCGGGTAATCTTGTTTCGGTTCAATACACGGGAAAGTTTGCTGACGGAAAAGTTTTCGATAGCTCTATTCCTCGAGGTAAACCAATCGATTTTATGCTCGGAGCCGGACAGGTTATTAAAGGTTGGGACCAAGGTATAGATGGCATGAAGGTTGGCGGTGAACGTACTTTGACCATTCCACCAGAGTTGGGTTATGGCGCAACCGGTTATCCTCCGGTTATTCCTGCAAACGCAACACTTTTCTTTGATGTGAAGTTGGTTGGTGTGCAGGCAAAATAGGGAATGTCTTTAAAATTTACTATAGTCAAAAAGCTCGACGGCACCTTAGGTCGAGCTGGAAGTATTCAAACGCCGCACGGTACTATAGAGACCCCGGCGTTTATTACTGTTGGGACAAAAGCCACCGTTAAATCCCTTAATTCAGACCAGATAAAGGAGATAGGTATTCAATGCGTGCTGGCGAATACTTATCATTTGTACCTGCAGCCTGGAGATGAGTTGGTAAAGCGTGCCGGAGGTCTGAATAAGTTCATGAGCTGGAAAGGGCCGACCATGACCGACTCGGGTGGTTTCCAGGTTTTTTCTCTAGGTGTCGCATTTGGTAAAGGTATTACAAAGATGACCAAAGGTAAGGAGCTGCTTCTGCCGGAGGCGAGACCCGACGATGAAGGGCTCCCCAAGTTGGTGACGATCGATCATGACGGGGTGATGTTCCGCTCACACCTTGATGGTTCGGCGCATTATTTTACACCCGAGAGATCGATGGAGATCCAACACAACCTTGGCGCGGATATTATTTTTGCTTTTGATGAATGTACATCACCGACTGAATCCATTCACTATCAAAGTGAAGCGCTGGACCGCACGCATCGTTGGGCTAAAAAATCGCTTGAACGGCATTTGGAATTGTCCAAACAAAATTCTGAGCAGTCTTTAAAGGGTGGGCTGCAAGCTCCGGCGCTTTTCGGAATAGTCCAGGGTGGTCGGCATGAAAACTTACGAAAGGAGTCAGCACAGTTTTTAGCGGATCTTAAAGTCAACGGCGTGGGTTTTGACGGCTTTGGGATAGGTGGGTCATTTGAAAAAGAAGATATGGGCAGTGCAGTTCGCTGGGCCAACGAAATTTTACCGGAGGACAAGCCTAGACACTTGTTAGGAATAGGCGAGCCTGAAGATCTATTCCAAGGAGTAGAAAATGGCGTGGATACTTTTGATTGTGTTGCACCGACTCGTAACGGACGCACTGGCACGGTCTACACTGTCACTGGTAAAAAACACATTGGCAACGCGGAGTTTATAGATAAGTTCGCAGCCATTGATCCGGATTGTGGTTGTTATACCTGTAAAAATTATACCTGCGCTTACATAAACCACTTGTTCCGTGGTAAAGAAATGCTTGCCGGCACGTTAGCTTCGATCCATAATTTATATTTTGTAACTCATCTCGTTTCGGGCATGAGAAAGGCGATTTTGGAAGGAAATTTTGTCCGATACAAAGAAGATTTTTTCAATACATATAAAAGACTTTCTTAGGTTGACTTTAGTTTGGAAGTGTGCTACTATGGCTCAGTTAGGGCGTACGGATACGCACTATTCAGGTCAAAGTTCTTTGGAGAATATGTCATGGATGAAGTTACTTTCGAATTTAGGCTTGCCGAGTTGATGAAAGAGATCGGTTTGCTGGCCGAACCCGACCGCAGTGAGCTTCTGGCTTTAGTCCGCGAAACACATGAACATTTCGCGATGCTGAAGAGGGCTATCACTGAAATTGCCGACGATATGGGCACGTTGCGACTCGAGGTTAAGTATCTCGTCTTCGATCTAGAGGCAACGCGCCGCGAGAACGATACTCTCAGGCAGAATTTGGGGAACTAAGAACTCTAGAAGACCCGGCTTGAGTAATTTGCACGGTAGTAGCCCAAGCCTCACCCACATAAACGTGCGCCCTCCGCTGAATGATTCGCGGAGGGATTTTTTTATTTGTAAACTTCTGGATTACACGATATAGTACGTTTATTGGCAAACGACATGGCAAATTTCAAACTCAACTCAAAATTCGAACCTGCTGGTGACCAACCCAAAGCCATTGAAGGGCTTGTTGATGGTATCAAAAAGGGTATGCGCCATCAGACACTGCTCGGCGTGACCGGTTCCGGCAAGACTTTTACCGCCGCTAATGTTATCTCCCAGATCGACAAACCTACGCTGGTTATTGCACACAATAAAACTCTAGCGGCTCAGCTGGCTCAAGAGTATCGCGAATTTTTTCCGACAAACGCTGTGCATTATTTTGTTTCTTACTACGACTACTATCAGCCGGAAGCCTACATGTCGGTCACGGATACATACATTGAAAAGGAAGCTCAAATCAATCAAGAAATCGAACGTCTGCGACATGCTTCGACCCAGGCTTTGCTCACGCGCAAAGACGTGATCATTGTCGCGACGGTTTCTTGTATCTATGGTTTGGGTAGTCCTGTGGAATATGAAAAAGTAAATATGCGCATCGAGAAGGGAAAGGAAATTTCTCGCGCCGATTTTATCCGTTCGTTGATTGCTATTCATTATGAACGGACTACAGCAGATCTAAAATCCGGAACCTTTCGAGCGTTGGGAAATGCCGTCGAAATTGTGCCAGTCAGCGAAAATGTGATTTATCGCGTCGAATTTGTCGGCAACGTGATTGAAAGCATTACGAAAATTGATCCAATCTCACGCATGATATTGGAGGTAGTAAATATCTATTTTTTATTTCCAGCAAAGCATTTTATTACCGACGACGCTCAAGCCAAGCGTGCTTTTCAAAGTATAAAAGATGAATTGGAGATTCGGCTCAAAGAACTAGCGGCAGCAGGCAAAAACCTGGAAGCCGAACGTCTCAAGCGTCGCACCAACTACGACCTGGCGTTGATCAAGGAAATCGGTTATTGCAACGGTATTGAGAATTATTCGAGACATTTTTCGGGTAAAAAACCCGGCGAAGCGCCAGACACCTTGCTTTCATATTTTCCACACAAAAAAGATGGCACGGCGGACTTTCTGACCATCATCGATGAGTCGCATGTGACCGTTCCGCAGCTTGGCGCCATGCACGCCGGTGACGCTTCTCGAAAACAGAGTCTAGTTGAGTTCGGTTTTCGTTTGCCGAGTGCCAAGGACAACCGCCCGTTAAAATTTGATGAATTTGAAAAACTGATCGGGCAGACTGTTTATACTTCCGCAACACCCGGAAAGTATGAAATCGCTTTGAGCAAGCCGGAAGTTGGTGGACGCACGGTGGAACAAATTATTCGACCGACCGGTCTTATTGATCCCGATGTTTCCATTCGGCCGATTATTGAGCAAAAGAAAGGACCAAATGCCGGATATAAAGGACAGATCTTTGATTTTATTTCTGAAACTGAAAAAGTCATCAAGCAGGGGTTTCGTTCTATTGCCACAACTTTGACCAAAAAAATGGCAGAGGATCTGAGTGAATATTTGAAAGAGAAAAAAATAAAGGCAGAATACTTGCACAGCGATATCGGCACGATCGAGCGTATTCC
>DMQX01000017.1:0-1201 GCA_003455555.1 Candidatus Tayloriibacteriota bacterium | reverse complement strand
CGGCACGATCGAGCGTATTCAGATTCTGACAGATTTTCGAAAAGGGAAGTTCGATTGTATCGTCGGCGTTAACTTGTTGCGAGAAGGATTGGATTTGCCAGAAGTTGCTTTGATTGGAATCCTTGATGCGGACAAAGAAGGTTTTTTGCGGTCTGAAACTGCACTAATTCAAACGATTGGACGTGCTGCCCGCAACGTTGAAGGTCGTGTTATCTTGTATGCCGACCAAATTACCGGTTCAATGGAGCGCGCAATCGGAGAAACCAATCGCCGACGGGCTATTCAGGTGGCTTACAACACCAAGCACGGCATTACACCCAAAACGATCATTAAAAAGATCCACGATATCACTGATCAGTTGCAAAGTGAACATCAAAAGACTGTAAAACAGCTATTGTCAGTTGATCGCAAGATGTATGACAACGTGGCGGCTCTGATAAAAGACAAAGAGTCTCAAATGGCTGATGCTGTTAAGGTTCTGGACTTTGAAACGGCGGCTATTATACGGGATGAAATAGCTGAATTGATCAAGGAGGAGGGTGCAAAGGAGACAAAAGAGAAAAAAAAGTCTCACCGCAAATACTAAGTTTAGTGTCCTGAACTTGACGTAATCTGATTTACTTGTTATTGTAGAGTTGGTAAACAGGTCTTTAGTATCTCTTTATTCTGAGCCTAAGGGTTCAGGAAGAAAGGTGGTTAACATGCTGGTGTTGAGTAGGCAACGCGATGAGACCATTATGATCGGCGACGACATCGAAATCACGATCGTTGACATTCGGGGCGACAAAGTGCGTCTCGGAATTAACGCTCCGGCAACAATTCCGGTGCACCGCAAGGAGGTGTACGAGGCAATCCAGCGAGAAAATCGCGAAGCGGCGAAGGTTAAGATGGAGGATCTACCAAATCTTCCAACGCCTCCGCATATGCCGAAAGGTAAGGCTCCGGCTTCGAATGCATCTCCTCCGCCACCCGCACCCAGAATGCCCCAGCCGAAAATCGGTTAACCTAGAGGGTCTACGTCCCTTATAAATGGATTATATTCCTTTTTATAATTTCAGTTCATACGTCCATTTAGAGGTGTTCGACCTAAGGGTCACAAACAATAAGCGCTTCGGGTTCACTGGCTCCCGAGCGCTTTTTTTATTGTTTTTATGGTAAAATTATGAGCATATTAATTTTTATAAAAAAACGTCAAAAAGCA
>DMQX01000080.1:769-15421 GCA_003455555.1 Candidatus Tayloriibacteriota bacterium | reverse complement strand
GATGCTCAGGAGTCTCGTGGGCTCGGAGATGTGTATAAGAGACAGGCACTAAGGTGCAACGGTCGGTTCTTCATTTCTATTTTCAAAATATTGCATAAGATTGTACTCAAATGATCTTTTTCAAAGTTTACGGGGACATCATAAATACTTTCGACATCGGGCGCAGAGATAACGCACTCAGGTCGAATGTTGCAGAACATGGCAATCTTGTCCTTACGCTTTTGATCCAAAGCCATGGAGGCGCGAGCGATTATCACATCGGCCTGGATACCGGCACTGTTGAGGGTTCTGGAAGCGTATTGAGTCGGTTTGGTCTTCATTTCGCCAACCTTGGAAGGTACCGGCAAATAACTGACCATGCAGAAAGCCACATCGTCGGGCTTCTTACCTTTCATCATACGAGCCGCCTCCAGGAAAAGCATATTCTGATACTCGCCTATCGTGCCGCCAATCTCCACGATTGTAATATCGGCATTGGCTTTTTCGGTCGCGATCTCGATGCGGCGAATAACTTCAAAAGGAATATCCGGCACCACTTCGACGTTCTTGCCTTTATATTCCAAATTGCGCTCGCGTCGAATAACTTCCTGATAGACTCGGCCGGTCGTCATATAGTTCACACGCGAAAGTGTAATATCCAAAAAGCGCTCATAGTTGCCCATATCCTGATCAGTTTCGTCTCCGTCCTCTAAAACAAAAACCTCACCGTGTTCGGTGGGGTTCATAGTGCCGGCGTCGACGTTGATGTAAGGGTCGATCTTAAGTGCGGTGACGACAAATCCGCGTGCTTTGAGAATGGCTCCGATAGATGACGATGCGATACCTTTACCGACTCCCGACATGACCCCGCCAGTAACAAAAATATATTTTCGTTGTTTTTTTGGTTTCATAGGGTTACACTAACTTAAGATACTCTTTCGATCGGCTCCTCTTATAATATGCTAAACCTTCAAATATCTCTTGACCGCCAAATAACTTGAAACACCGCCGATCAATATTCCCGAACCGATAAGGAGTAGGAATATCTCACCAAAATGGCGTAGATAATATTGTAGAAGATCAACGCCGGCAAAAGCCGTGGTAAAGCCGCGCACATAGAACATGATCGGATACAATAGTATTATCGTCAGGAACGCCGCGACGAGACCATACATAACACCAGTCACCACAAACGGGCCGCGGACATACATGTTGCTTGCGCCAACTAGTTTCATAACTGAGATCTCTTCGCGAGACATATAAATAACCAAGCGGATTGTGTTGAAAGTGATCAAAATAGCCAGCAGAACTAAAACCAGAGTGACCGCAAACCCAAGTTTCTGGCCTGAGGTAATAATCGAGGTCAATCGGTCAATCGCCACTTTATTTTTTTCATAGTTGACACTTTCGATGATTGGAGCGCCGTCTTTTGAAAGCAGATTTTGACCCTGCAAGAAAGTGGCAATGCTCTCATATTGTGAAGGCTCCTGAGCTTTGACGTTGAGGACGGCGCCAAGCGGATTTTGATCAAGTTCGGAAAGAGCCTGGAGAGTCAGCTGGTCATTGGCATGACGGTCCTTGAAATCTTGCAGTGCTTGGTCGCTCGAAACGTAATCGACAGACTTAACCTCCGGCATTGCTTGGAGAGTTTTTTGTAGGGCCAAAATATCGCCTTCCGGAGCGGCCGTGACTAAATAAATATTGATATCAACTTTGTCTTTGATCTGGTTCAAAGTGGATGTCAGAAGTGCACCAATAAAAAGCACCGAGCTAATAACAAAAAGCGCGATAACCATTACCAGGACCGCGGAAAGTGAAATGGTGCCGTTACGCCAAAAATTCACGAAGCCAGACAGTATCATTCTTTTTGTTTTGGACCACATAAGTATTTATTTTATTCTTTAAAGGTTATATTTACCTTCTTTATCATCACGGATAATCTTACCATTTTCCATCGTGATTACGCGACGCTTGAGCGAGTCTATAACTCCTTTATTATGAGTTGTCAAAATGATGGTAGTACCCAAATCGTTGATCTTCTTCAAGATCTGAACGATATCATAGGTATTCATCGGGTCGAGATTACCAGTCGGCTCGTCGGCAATAATGATGTCAGGCTGGGTGACAATAGCCCGGGCAATGGCCACACGCTGTTTTTCACCACCTGAAAGCTCGTGTGGGAAATTCCAAATCTTTTTACTGAGGTCAACGAGTTCGAGAACATGAGGTACATCCGACTCAATCTCAGACTGAGGCATGCCCGAGGCCTCCATAGCGAAAGCAATATTTTCAAAAACATTCTTCTTGGACAGCAAACGAAAATCCTGAAAGATCGCACCCATTCGGCGGCGTATCAAGTTCAACTCACTCCTTTTAACTTTATGGATGTTAGTCGAACCAAAAAAGACTTTACCTGAGGTCGGCTCCTCCTCGGCCATCAACATTTTTAGAAGAGTGGTCTTGCCGGCACCTGAATGACCAACAATTGAGACAAACTCCTTCGGTTCGATAGAAAATGTAACCGAGTCGAGAGCCGTTGAGTTATCCGCGTATATCTTAGTGACTTTATCGAAATGTATCATAGCTGTTCTCAGTATATCAAATTATTGCAAATTTTTCTCGGCTTCAATGAATTCATCCAAATAGCCGTCAAAAACCTTGTCTGGGTTAGATGATTCTACGTTAGTACGCAAGTCTTTGACCATTTTATATGGATGTACTACATACGAACGAATCTGATTACCCCACTCAATGTCAGTTGTCTTGCTGACATACATGCCACTTTCCGCGCTTTTTCTCTCCTCTTCGGCGCGCTTGTATAATTTCCCACGAAGCATCGCTAGGGCTTTTTCTTTATTTTGACCCTGCGATCGCTCGGACTCAACATGTACAGCTATTTTCGTTGGAGTATGAACCAAACGCACCGAAGTTTCGCGCTTGTTCACATTTTGTCCGCCCGGACCGCTTGATCGCGCATACTGGATCTCGATCTCGCTTTCCGGTATTTCAAAAGCAGCGGCCGATGCAGCCACATCAAACCGCGGCACGACCTCCACTAATGAAAACGAAGTGTGTCTTTGGTCTTTAGAATTAAAAGGCGAAATGCGCACCAATCGATGCACGCCACTTTCGTTTTTCAGCATCCCATAAGCGCCTTTGCCTGTGAGTTCAAAAGCCACGTTGCGATATCCGCCGTGATCATTTTTGTGTTCGTGCAATAAATAGATGCCCCAACCCTGTCGAGCCGCGTACTTTCGGTACATTTCAAAAAGCATGTGAGAGAAGTCCTCCGCATCATCTCCGCCTGCGCCGGAAAAGATCGTGATAATCGCGTCGCCTTTGTCGTATTTTTCGGCGCCTAAAATTTCGTCTTTAAGAAGTGAGATCTCCCTCAAAACAGCCTGCGCCGCCACTTTGTCATTCCAGAAATCAGCCGAACCCATTCGTTCCTCCAGTTGCCTGAGCTGTTCCTCTTTAGCTTCCTTTGATCCGGTTTTTTTTGAGTTCATTTCTGCCATGGAGCAAGTATACACGAGGGTGCCATGATTTTCCAACAAAAAAAATGGCAATAAAAAAGGCGGCAGTCCCAGATGAGACCGCCGCCAAGCCAGGATTCTCCCCATAGATACCGTCAAAATGGGGTGCGTTTGTTTACAAAACACAAAGAGCCAGTAACTCCCGAATACCCAATGGGTCGGGGATCAGGTTTTCCCTCGCCGGTACTTTCCTCTGCTCGTGTATTCTGCATGATCCTAACTTTCGCTCGTACTGATGTTTCGACCAAAGCCAAAACTCGAGCTACAACTTTTTTTACCCTTGCCTGAGGCAAAAACAAAACACGTAGTTGTATCGGCGTTCTGTTGGGTAACTCAACATTAGCACAAATAAAAAAAGCCGCCAGGATTGGAGGGTTCTCTTTTCTTATAAGCCACCTATTTGGAGCCGAAGGCGGGAATCGAACCCGCGTTACCGCTTTACGAAAGCGGTGTTCTGCCACTGAACTATATCGGCACGAAAAAACAAATTTTCGTTTTTTCTGGAGCCATTGACCGGGATTGAACCGGTGACCTCGTCATTCACATGTACCTAGATTTCGCCAACCTCGGCTTATAAAAGGGTTAGACTGTATCTTACGCATACCTTTCGGTTTAGCGTCCCTTGTCAGTCGTTCGGGCGATATTTTATCGCCACGGTCTTACCCACCATAACAAGACGATGGACTTTAACCGTAATTCGGGCTTCGTCATTTCGTTTCCAAAATGAAGGGCTAATTTACTAACCAATGACGTGCTCTACCAACTGAGCTACAATGGCATCTGCTTCAATGAACATATTTTCAAACAACTCACGGATTTTCCCGTGTTTTCAACATTACTATACTCTGCCAATACAATCAAACCCGCCTGCCAAATTCGGGGTAGATCGAATCCACCGCCTCTACAACTTTTTTCACCGCTTCATCAAGTGAAGTTTTCAAATAACACGCCGCCGCAGCCTTATGTCCCCCTCCGCCGAGCGAAGTCGCGATCTTGGATACGTCCCATTTTTTGGCATCACGCGTTCGAAAGCTCACTTTTACGCCGCCCGGTTGGTCTTCAACTATTTTTACGCCTATCTCCCAGCCGATAACGGACTTCAAAATGTTCGCAATATCCGGGAAAGTTTCTTCTCGGCCGATTTTTTTTTCTTGCAAAGAATTGAAGGAAACCGCCGACACCGCTAAGTGCTCACCACAATGAAGTGTCACGGAGCCAAGCGCGAGCCCTTGAAATGCAATCACTCCCGGGGTACTGCTGTCGTTCATGAAAGCAATGATCGAAGTATAATCCGGCGCTATCTCAGCCAAGTTTGCTGCAACTCGCAACGTTGAAGGCGTTGTGGTTGGAAACCTAAAACCACCAGTATCGGTAAAGATGCCGAGCATCAAACATTTCGCGATTTCCGGTGTAATTTTTACATTCCAAATTGTGAAGAGATCGAACAGTATTTGGCACGTAGCTGGGTAGGTTGGGTCAACCAAATTGATCTCTGCAAAATTATCATTGGTCGCATGATGATCAATAGCAATAGTTTTAAGGAACGAAGGAAAAACCACAGGTGCAATTCGGGAGATTTGATTTATCCCTCCAGTGTCTTGGATCAAGAACAGATCGAACTCCGACAGATCAACTTCAAAAAAATTCTTGCGCTCAATTTTCTCGAACCCTGGCAAAGCCCTGAAAGACAGCGGCACCTCGGAATCACCCTTGATTACCGTAACTTTCTTGCCCATTGTTTCGAGCACTTGCATCGTCGCCAAAACCCCACCAACACTATCTGGGTCGGGACTTGGATGACAATGCAACAGAATATTTTTGGCTTTTTTTATTTCTTCCAAAATTTGGGGCGCCAGTTTTTGAACGAGGTCGGTCATTATTTGAATAGATTAAAAAATGTTAATTATTTATTTAATAGTACCATAGTAAACGAACAAAAGCGCCGAGTATACGGCGCTTTTGAAGCTTAAAACAAACCAGGGCTGTTTAGCTAAAGTTAAGATTAAATGTATACATGCCCATGATGCACATGCCCTTGATGGAAGTTCCAGCTGACTGTGGCGGGACTTCCACCTCAGTAACACCGGACTGTGGCAAATTGGATCGATAGCCCAATGCCGGGATCTGGACCGCAGATGAACAATCGAATGTTCCACTCGTCACCAACCGAAGAATTGTTGGCACATTCGCTTTTGCGTTCGTCACGCGGGGCGAGTAACCGCCTCTCACAGCGAGAGTAATTATCTGTTTGCCATTTTCGACTGAAACATTTTCTATAGTTCCGCCTGCGGGCTGATTGTTACTTGAAGTTGATGACCTGTTCGTTATTACCACCGCGCCGTAGATTATGGCAGCGGCGATAACAATTGATGCAACTATTGTTTTCATAAGTTATCGGTTAGAAATTAAATACTGGAGGAATAAAGCCCGCCGCCACTAAACCATTTAATAAGTTGAATAGACCGAAGAAGATGACAATGAGACCTGCTGCCTTGAAGAACGCGCCCGACCAGCTTTTATTTTGGATACCAAGCGAACTGAAACTAAGTACGGCCAAGACCGGCAAAGTTCCGAGCGCGAAAGCCAACATTGTCAGAGATCCGGCCCAGAAACTCCCAGTCGACAGAGCGTAAAGCTGCATCGATTGAGTAAAGCCGCAAGGCAAGAAGAACGTAACGATACCCACCAGCAATGGAGTCAGGGTATGGTTTACATTTTTGAGACCTTGAACATGTTTTCCGACAAAACTAGGCAGTGCCGGTTGGAGTTTCTTCATCCAAGGAAATATGTCCAGCAAATTTAAACCGAGGAGGAGGAGCACGAGTGCAACGATCATCGTTAGAATAAATGTGCCCATACCCCCGAGCTGAAATGCAGAGCCAATGAGTCCGATAACTCCGCCCAAGACAAAGAATGAGACGATTCGACCCAAATGAAAGAGTATTTGAGGTCGCACTTTATCACCTTCTTTGGCAAAGTTAGCCGACATAGACAACACGAGTCCACCAACAACAGCCATACAACTCGAGACAGAAGCGACGATACCTATCGTAAATGCCGTGCCATAAGTAACCTTCGAGCCACCGATCAAATTAACTAAACCAAGTTTCTGCAGGATAATGAACAGGCCGATAAAAGCCAAGGCGGCTGGAATCGCAATCTTGAAATCAGACCATTTTATTTTCTTTACCTGCTTTTCAAGCGAAAGAGAATAGCCGTGAGGCCTCAATACAACAGATAGACTTTCGGCAATTTGTTCAGGACTTTTTCCGGCAAAGTCACCAGTAACTTCAACACTGTGCTCTTTTAACGAAGCCTTAACTTTAGTAATTCCGGACACATCCGAGATTTCGCTTTCAGTCAAAATTGTACATGACGGACAATGCATGCCCGCCACATGAAATGTGTAAGTTTTCATATTTAGAGTTTTTTAGTCTTGATTCGTAAAGAGTTTGAGACCACCGAAACACTCGACAGTGCCATAGCTAGACCCGCAAAAACCGGATTGAGCAACCAACCAAAAATCGGAAAAAATAACCCAGCCGCGATTGGAATCCCGGCAATGTTATAGATAAATGCCCAAAAAAGATTCTGCTTGATTCCCCTCATGGTTAATTTCGAGAGACGAATAGCTTTGACGATTTTTGATATGTCACCATGAAGTAAGGTGATGCCAGCAGTTTCAATTGCAACGTCGGTGCCGGTGCCCATCGCAATACCGACATCCGCCTGGGCCAAAGCCGGCGCATCATTCACTCCGTCCCCCGCCATTGCCACGATCTCGCCTTGAGCCTGCAACTCTTTTATTTTTTTAAGTTTATCGTCTGGCAGAACTTCAGCTACAACTTCATCGAGTCCAACTTCCCGCGCGATAGCTTCCGCGGTATTTTTATTATCGCCAGTCAACATCACCGTCTTGATCCCGAGTTTATGCAGATTTTTTACGGCTTCTATAGCCTCGGGTTTAATTGCATCAGCAACCATAATAATGGCAACAATTTCATTTTTGGTCGACAAAATCACCGGAGTTTTACCTTGTTGGGTTTCTACTTCCAAACCTTTGGTGTCGAACGATATACCTAGATCTGAAATAAGTTTTACGTTACCGGCAAAATATTCCGTTCCGTCCACAGAACCTTTCAAACCTTTTCCCTTGAGACTTTCAAACGCTTCAACTTGACTAGGTTCTATATTTTTAGATTTGGCGTACTGCATAATCGCATGAGCGATCGGGTGTTCTGATTTTTTCTCAAGACCAGAAATGATCGCAATTACTTTCTGATCATCGTTCTTCGAATAATTTTTTAGGCTTGTGAGTTCCGGCTTGCCTTTAGTAATAGTTCCGGTCTTATCCATAACCACAGTAGTAACGCTGTGAAGTTTTTGAAGAGTTGCGGCATCTTTGATCAGAATACCTTCCCGAGCACCTTTACCAACCCCAACGATAATAGCCGTTGGTGTAGCGAGACCAAGTGCGCATGGACAAGCGATAACCAAAATACCCACAAATGAAGTCAGCCCAAACGACAACGCCTGCGAAAAGCCTAGGTATTGTGAACCAACAATCAGCCAAATGCCGAGAGTCAGAAACGCAATTACGAGGACAATTGGCACAAATATACCGGAGATTTTGTCAGCCAAAGCTTGGATCGGCGCTTTACTGCCCTGAGCTTCTTCCACCATCTTGACTATATGCGCCAACAAAGTTTCCGATCCGACCTTAGTAGCCTTGAAAGTAAAAGTTCCGCTAGTGTTGATTGTTCCAGCCACGACATTATCTCCATTATTCTTTTCAACCGGCATCGGTTCGCCGGTAATCATTGATTCATCAACAAATGAACCGCCTTCAACAACCACTCCGTCCACCGGAATTTTTGTGCCCGGTTTTACAATAATCTGATCACCGTGGACAACATCGTTGAAGCTAATTTCTACTTCCTTGCCGTCTCGAATAACTAGAGCGGTTTTAGCCTGAAGATTGAGTAATTTTTCGATTGCATCGCCAGTCTTTAATTTAGACTTGGCTTCCAGATATTTTCCGAAAGCAATAAATGCAATAACAACAATCGTCACATCATAATAGGTGTGCAGACTGCCCATGAACGGTTTTAATTGCGTAGCAAAAGCCATAACAATAAAACTGTAAATATACGCGACCGATGTGCCGATACCAATAAGCGTATCCATATTTGCTTTGCCATACCGAAGGAATCTGTACACGCCTAGCAGGTACGGCTTGCCCACCACAAACAGTGTGTAAGTAGCCATTATCGGCAGAAGAACGTAGAAGAAGTCCGCGACAACTGCAGGCTGCTCGGCAACAACTTTGAATTGAGATAAGATATCCCAACCCATACTGAAAATACTGATTATGGCCAGAGGAATTACCGACAAGACGCCGTTCCTTTGCTGTGAAATTTCCAGAAGTTTTTCTTTTTTTGATTGACCAATTCCGGTGTGGGCAGCATGCTCGTCGGCTGACATGCCCATTTCTGCGGCTGACATATCCATTTTCTCGTGAGACACAGGTTTAACAATGGAATACCCTAGCGGTTCAGTTTTACCCGAAAGGACATCGAGGTTTGTTTTTGAGGAGTCGAAAGCAATTTTGGCACTTTCATTACCGTAATTTACCTCGACTGATTCCACACCTTCAACTTTCTTTAGTGTTTTTTCTATGATACTAGCGCAGGAGGCGCAATGCATTCCTTTTATTTTATATGTTTTTTTATCGTGCATAAGTTAAGATCGAAAGAAACGAATAAATTTAATCGTACCAGTCGCGTCCAACTTAGAAAGTTTTAGAATTCAAGATGCCGGACGAAAAAGCTTCCCGCAAGAAGTTCGGTGTTTGAAAAAAAGTATTTTCATTTGTTCGAATGCGCGCGAGAACTAATTTTGGTGGCAAGAATCTTTGCAGAGAAAAAAGAGCGATCAGTAAAGCTCCAGAAATAGTCATCAACATAAAATACGTCACGTCTTTTTGCGAGAAAAGATTATTCAAAAAAGCCTGAGCTGAACCAATATGCTCGAGGGGGGTCATGGTGCAAATGGAAAAACCCGTAGAAAATGGGCAGTTAGCCATCGAATCTCCGGGGCCCATTCCCATGTGAAGCACCCCAAAAAGACTTATAAACAGGAAAATGGAAATCCCGAGGAAAATAAGGACTTTATTCAGCTTATAACCCGTAAACATTTCACTATTATACCACGTTTCAGGACAATATAAAATTACAAAAAAGACCCTGATTAATCAGAATCTTTTTGTTTGCGCGGAAGACGGGACTTGGTCACAGGTCTCGGCCTTCTGGCCTCGCCTGCGACCCCGCCTCCCTCGCCTTCGCTCGGTCCGGCTTTCAAGTCCTCGTCATGCTTGAATAAAAAAATGACCGGGAAAACCCGATCATTTTTTTATTCTGCGCGGAAGACGGGACTTGAACCCGCAACCTCTCACGTGACAGGCGAGTGCTCTAACCAGTTGAGCTACTTCCGCATTGCTGTACAATCTAGCAGATTTAATGTCTTTGGGCAAATATAAAAAAGCGAGCTTCCCGAAAAATCGAGAAGCTCTAAGAAATGTTACGGCGGCATTAAAACGAGACAACCCATTCAGTGGATACGCTGAGTGCGCGTAAGCAGCGTGACCTCTTCGCTTGAGAGCCAACCGGCGCCGTGGAAGTGTTCTCCCCTAACTGGCGGAGACTCATGCCTGAAACGATCACGTTCGAACGCGGGCATCGTCGGCACAGCTAACGCGGTGTCAACAAAACCCTGCTCGATCTTGGACATGACACGAACTGAATGGGGGTGTTTCAACAGTGACATAAGGTCACCTTTCAAAAGTGCTTCGCTGGAATACATCCCTGGCTATCCACGACAGCCTTCGTCCCAGCTTTCTGCCTTAAGATTACTCCCGTTTAAGTCGATCTGTCAACCCCTTATACTATATATTGTGTCGATGAGTGGAATCGGACCACTGTTTGAGGCTTATGAGTCCCCCGTTCTACCATTGAACTACACCGACAAATCACATACTCTTGCGTATGGATTTCATCATAATACGCAAATGAAAAGAAAACAACTCATCTACACAAAATGCCCTTGCGGGCATTTTGACCTTGTTGCGGGGGACCGAATTGCACGGCCGCCTGAAGGTTATGAGCCTTCCGAGATACTACTTCTCCACCCCGCGATATTTGTGCTCGATATTATACATTATTAGAAGCAACTTCGCAACTATGGAATATATCTAAACGTAAGAGAATTCTTTGAAAACCATCGCGTAAAGTTCAATTACCCTTTTTGATTCACGTTGGGAAAGCAAGAAATCGGAACCTTCATGCGCGATAGCGTTTCGGATCTTGTGGGCCTCCCACGCCGCGTCGATTGTTTTGAAATCTCCTTTTGAAGTATTTTTTAGCATTTCTCCAACAGAGTCGCCATGGAAACCTTGGACTAGCATCATCTCCTCAAGCATCACATCGGCCTCCAAAATAGAAAGTCGCCACTCGGCTGGATTTTCGGAATTTACGTGACCCTGAACTTTTTGCCACTTTTGGGCCTGCATCGAAGGTAGATCGGCCGCTACGGTGACCAGACGGGCTTTTTTAGCGTCCGCTGCACTCATCTCGTTCGTTAGCCAAGCCACGTAGCAGATAATCAAAAACAGAATCATCGAGTAGATAGTCGCTACGACTACATAGGTCGAAACCGCAACACTGATAAAATGAATCGTGTTCGCAAACCAACCGTTTGGACCACCGGTCAACGCTTCGAAAGAAGAATTAGTAATACCTCCGGTTGAACCGTTCGGCGTAAAGAAACCTATCGCTCTAACAATAAGCGTTATTACAAGGAAGGCGGCGATAGCGATAATAAAACCTTCTTCGGCCGGATTACCCGTCTTTTCTTTTTTGTCCTCCTTCTCATCCATATATACTATTGTACGCCAAATGGCAAAATTAACGAACCGCTTCAACAACCTTTCCAAGTTGGAACAAAAGATCTTCCCGGAAATGTGGTGCCATGATCTGGAAACCAAGCGGCAATTTCGCGCCTTCCCTGTCCGCCGTTCCGCATGGCACAGAAATCGCCGGCACGCCCACCAGGTTTGCTGTAACGGTAAAGATATCGGCCAGATACATTGATAGCGGATCTGAAGTTTTCTCGCCAGCTTTAAACGCCGGCATGGGCGAAGTCGGTGTTGCGATCACATCAACCTTTTTGAAAGCTTCGGAAAAATCGTGTTTGAGCAGGTCCTGAGTAGCCCGAGCTTTACCATAATAAGCATCGTAATATCCGGTCGACAAAACGTATGTGCCCAAAATAATTCGGCGACGAACTTCCTTACCGAAAAACTGACCGCGGGTTAGCACATAATCATCAAGCAGATCTTTGCCGGAAGCATGCGCGCCATATTTTACACCATCAAAACGCGCCAGGTTTGAAGAGACTTCAGCCGGCATCAAAATATAATAAACCGCCAAAGAATAATCGATATTCGGCAAAGATATTTTTTGTAATATGTGACCCTCACCTTCCAACTTTTTTAGTATGACATCAAAATTTTCCAAAACATCTTTGTCCAGACCATCGCGCTTGAAATCTGGTACACCAATAATCAATTTCTCTTTGCTTGGAACATTTTTAAACGGCGAATCCATTGAGGTGCTGTCGTATCGGTCTTTGCCTTTCAAGGCTTCGAAAATAATTTCAGAATCCCTGACGGTTTTCGTGATCGGCCCTGGTTGATCAAGCGAAGAACCCATAGCAATCAGTCCGTGACGAGACAAAGCGCCGTAGGTCGGCTTGAGGCCAACTGTTCCGCAAAAACTCGCAGGCTGTCTAATCGATCCCCCAGTATCCGTGCCGAGTGCTGCCAATGCTCCGTTCATAGCAACCGCAGCCGCAGAACCGCCCGATGAACCGCCAGGAACTCGCGACGGGTCGATTGGATTTTTGGTCGCACCATATGCGGAATTTTCGGTCGAGCTGCCCATAGCAAATTCATCCATGTTGGTGCGACCCAGAAATACAGCGCCGGCCTTTTTTAATTTGGCCGTCACCGTTGCGTCGTAACTAGCTTTGTAATTTTCCAAGATTTTTGATGAAGCACCAGCAATCCGACCCTCAATCAAAATGTTATCTTTCATAGCGAAAGGTATGCCGGTCAAAAGAGTAGCTTTACCACTTTTTATTATTTCGTCAGCCACTTTGGCTTGATCCAAGGCGTCCGCAAAAACTTCTCGATAGGCTTTTATTTCCGAATCTTTTTTAGCAATTATATCCAAGTAGGCCTGCGTCAGTTCGACCGCTGTAAAATCACCTTTCATCAGGTGTTCATGCGCGGACTCTATGGTAAGTTTGGATACATCAATCATGGAAATTTTCTAAGTTTTTACAAAATTTTTTTAACCTTTAAATAATTGCCTTCGCGGGCTGGTGCGGCCGAAAGGATCTTCTCGGTAAATTCACTAGACATATGAGGCTCGCTGTCCTCGCGCATGACGTTTCTAATGTCGTCCGCCGCAAGCGTGCTTTTTGAAACCTCACCAGAAACCAACGAAGCTTTTTTTATCTGATCAATGTAACCCAAAATAGAGTCGATCTGCAAACGCAAAGACTCTTGCTCTTCCGGAGCGATATTTATGCGCGACAATTCGGCCAGTTTTTGAATATCTTCAGTCGTAATCATGGCTGTAATACTAGCATTTTCTTAGAACAATTTCAAAAAAGCCTCCTCATCGAGCACCGGCACACCAAGACGCTCTGCCTCGTCGATCTTTGAGCCAGGATTTTCCCCGGCAACTACGTAACTGGTTTTACTCGAAACCGAACCAGAAACCTCGCCACCGTTGGCCAAAATTTTGACCTTGGCTTCATCGCGACTCATACCGACCAGAGTGCCAGTCAAAACAAAAGTTTTACCAGTGAGTTTGCTGGACGCAGCCGCTTTTTTTACCGCTTCGATCTTGACCTGTTTTTGCAGACGAAGAACCAATTGTTTGTTTTCTTTCTCTAAAAACCAAGCATGTAGGGACTGTGCCACTACCTCTCCGACTCCATAGATCGAAATAAAATCTTCGAGAGTGGCTTTCATGACTTTCTCCAAAGTTCCAAAATTAGCAGCTACATCACGAGCAGTTTCCTCGCCCACTTGCGGAACAGAAAGCGAAACCAAGAAACGATTGAGTGACACGTCTCGGCTTTTCTCTATTGATTCCAGCAGATTATCGACAGACTTTTCAGCGAAGCGCGGCAAATTCAGCAAGTCACCTTTTTTGAGTGTAAAAATATCGTCAAAATTGGTAATGAGACCGGCATCAAGCAAAGCGTCGATCACGCGAGGACCCATGCCTTCAATATCAAAAGCTTTTTTGGAAACGAAATAATAAAATTTACGCTGGGTCTGAGCGAAAGAATCAGAAACAACGCATCGCCAAGCAGCTTGCCCGGGTATCCGTTCGATACTGCCATCACCACCGCAACCCTCAACCCTTTTTGGCCAAGCAAAAGATTTCTCTTTACTGGTACGCATCTCGGTCAGCACGCGAACAATATCAGGAATTACATCCCCGGCTTTCTGCAGAACCACAGTGTCGCCAATGCGCACATCGAGTCGCCTGATCTCATCTTCATTATGAAGCGTCGCGCGCGAGACCGTAGAACCAGCCACCAAAACCGGCCGTAAATGCGCGACCGGCGTCACCACCCCAGTGCGCCCGATCTGAAAAACAATATCCTCAACAACCGTCGTTACCTGCTCAGCTTCAAATTTAAAAGCAATGCCGTAACGTGGCGCTTTGCCGGTAAAACCGAGCGTTTCCTGCAGGCGTCGTTCGTTGACCTTGATCACCACCCCATCGATCAGATAGTTTTCTTTAGATTTTTTCTTGTCCCAGGTTCGCCAAAAACTGATCATATCTTCGGAAGATTTGCACAATTTGACGTTGGCATTAACTTTAAATCCCAACTCGCGCAACAGCTCGAGCTCTTCAAATTGGGTTTTTGGAAAACCGCCTTCAATCTCGGCGACGTCATAGGCGAAATAATCTAACTTGCGTGAAGCCGCGACTTTCGGGTCGAGTTGGCGGATAGAACCGGCCGCGACATTGCGCGGATTGGCAAAAAGCGGTTC
>DMQX01000080.1:0-484 GCA_003455555.1 Candidatus Tayloriibacteriota bacterium | reverse complement strand
CGAACTTTATTAATTTCCTCAAAACTTTTTTTACTCATCCAAACCTCGCCTTCAACAATAATGTTGATCGGTTTGCGCAGCTGCAGCGGTACCGACTCAATCGTTCGAACGTTCATGGTCACATCCTCACCAACTTTGCCATTGCCGCGTGTCGCCGCATTTTTCAACAAACCTTTTTCGTAGGTCAACACGACTTTCAAACCATCTATCTTTAGCTCCGCAACATACGACGGATCCAACGTCAGGCCTTGAGTTTTCAAAAAACGTTTCACACGAGCGTCAAAATCTTGAATATCTTCCTCGGTGAACGCATCGTTAAAAGACCACTGAGGCACACGGTGCACCACTTTGACGAACTCTTTAAGAGGCACACCGCCGACACGCTGAGTCGGCGAATCTGAAGTTATCAACGCTGGATATTCTAGCTCCAACGCTTCGAGCTCGCGCATGAGCGAGTCATATGCCTCGTCAGTAATTTCAGGTG
>DMQX01000074.1:3676-3972 GCA_003455555.1 Candidatus Tayloriibacteriota bacterium | reverse complement strand
AGATCTACACAGAGTAGATCGTCGGCAGCGTCAGATGTGTATAAGAGACAGGAAGAAATGGTTGAAAGTCTTGCGATCGAAATGCGGGAGGGTTTTGCTGCTACGGATAGTAAAATTAGTAAAATCGACGGTAAAATCGATAGCAAAATTGGAAGTCTCGCCTCAGAAATGCGTGACAGTTTTGCCGCCATGGATAAAAAAATAGATAGTAAAATTGAAGGACTTGCTTTAAAGATGCGGGAGGGTTTCGAAGCAGCAGATCGAAAAATAGAAACCAAAATTGAAGGACTGGCAAG
>DMQX01000074.1:0-3545 GCA_003455555.1 Candidatus Tayloriibacteriota bacterium | reverse complement strand
CACATGGATGCTAAAATAGATAAGCTTGCTGATCGTGTCGGAAATGTCGAAATTGAGTTGAAAAATGTTCAGTTTCAGGCTGCCGATCTAAATCCTCGAGTGACTGCGCTAGAAAAGAAGGTTGGCATTATTGGAGCAAAACTTGGTTTTCAATAGGAAAATAAAAAAACCGCTCGATGTCCTCGAACGGTCATTTTATTATTTACTTGCTACGATGTGAACGATCTTGTGGACACTAGTTGATCCGTCAAAGTTATTTTTGCGCTTATTTTTGATCGAGACTGTACCAGCGCCCAATGAGAAGAGTGTATGGTCGCGGCCCATGCCAACATTGTTGCCAGCCATGAATTTAGTACCGCGCTGTCGAATGATTATCGAGCCAGCCTGTGCGGTTGCGCCATCGTTAAGCTTCACACCCAGGAATTTTGGGTTTGAGTCTCGTAAGTTTTTTGTTGATCCGCCAGCTTTTTTATGTGCCATGTCTGATATGCTACTAAATAATGTAATGGAGAGTATAAAAGAAAAACCGGAAAATAGCAAGTCCCTGTTTCTCGGGCGCAGAAAAGTCTGGCTTTTTGCGTCCGCCTGCTTAATATTAACCGCAGTGTCTATTGTTGGATCGATTACGTTGGCTAATCTATTCAACAAACAGGGCTTGATCCATGTGCATGTGCTGGATGCGGCCTTTGCGGCTAATTTGAGCGGAAAAGCGGGGGAGTATGTGGGCTCCAAAACCGGACAAACCTACTATTTTCCGTGGTGCGGACTGGCTCGTCGCATAAAAGATACAAATTTGGTTTGGTTCAGTGATCGGGCCTCAGCCGAGCTAAAAGGCTATAAAGCCTCATCCAATTGCCATGGCTTAAAATAAGGGTTTTATAGCTTTTTGGCTTCAAAAAAGCTTGACTTTTGATTCAAAGTTTGCTAGGTTATTAGCAACTCAGATTATCTCTGAGTTTTCTTTTATGAATTTTATCCCCCTATCGATGGTTGTAATGTCGATGTTAGCTTCAGCCCATTTTGGTGCAGCTGACGTCAAAGCGATGACTCAGGAAAATCCTGCTTATACAATAGACACGGTAACATTATCAGAAAATATTGAGTCAAAGGAATTGGTCACGAAAGCCACCGTAGAAGATGTCGTAAAGGATTACTTCAGGGATATTCCTGTCTTAGCCAAGGTTGCGAAGTGTGAGTCAGAGTATCGCCAAGTCACCGAGAGCGGCGCTGTCCTCAGAGGCACACAAAACCCGTTCGACGTTGGGGTGATGCAGATTAACGAAAAGTATCACCTGGATCGTGCGGAAAAGCTGGGTATGAACATCTACACTCTTTCTGGAAACTTAGATTATGCTCGTGCTCTATATAAAGAGAATGGTACAGCTCCTTGGTCGGCCTCAAAGCCTTGCTGGGGAAACGAGTAATTTAAGTTACATTCCTAATATGAACAACAAAAAAACCTCGCTTCTGGCGAGGTTTTTTTGTTGCGAATGCGTTATTTATTTCGATGTCGAACGATAATGTACAATCCGATGAACAGGAGAACTAAAGGCCAAAAGATATTGAAAGGAGGAAAGATCGCGATTTCGGGAAAGACTGCCTTTGCCAACGAAATCACTCCAATAAACACCAGCACTAAACCAAAGAACAAATGCCAACCGTGCGAATCCTCTTTGTTTCTAATTTGTTGCTTGATGTTGTCTGCCGCACTCTTGATTACTTCTGAAGCGTTAACTGCAAAATCCACCGGTTGCATCGAGTTTTCCGACGGTATTATTAAAGCCAGGATAAGGTACAGTAGAATGCCACTGCCACCCATTAATGCAAGCAGGATAAAAATTATCCGCACCAACGTTGAATCTATTTCCAAATATTTGGCTATTCCGCCGCAAACACCCGCAATAACTTTATCTGTGGACGAACGTTGTAGTTTTTTCATACGTTTTATTATATCATTTTACGACTTGATGTTAAGTGGTATAATGACCAAGTAGATTTTTATTTATAACTTTTTCCTATGAAAACAAATAAGAACGGATACATTCTGCCGGTCGCAATAGCCGTTTTGGTGATAGCATCACTCGGTCTATTGCTTTTCTCGTGGTTAAGCAAATCGGATAAGTCGAATATCGCTGATGATAACAGTAAACAAAGCTCTTCTGTTACGTCTACGACAACGGGGCAATCATCCGCAACAGATGATGCTACCCTTAACAATGATAGTACAACTATCGATGGGCAAATAAAGGCACTAGATAATGATAACTCTAGTATCGACAGCAGCCTGAATGATAAGTCTACGATTTAATAGATAAATACAAAAAAACATGAAAAAACAGTTAATGACGATTGGTGCGGCGGCTTTTGTAGGAGTTATAGCACTTGCTGGTACGGTTTCCGCCGACAGCGCGGTCAAGATAGATGCAAAAATAGGAGCACGAGTTGGACCTCGTGTGGGACTCAACGCTAGTTCGACTGCAAGTTCAACTTTGATGAGACAGGCTCTCAAGCTTGATGCGACAAATACTCGATTGCAAGGACAGGCTGACAAAGAAATAACTAGACGACTTGATTTACTTAATAAAATGGCAGCTAGGATCGAGGAAATGAAAAAAGTTTCCGCTGCGGGAAAGGCTTCTCTTTCTACCGACCTACAGGCACATGTAAACCTGCTTAATAATCTTTCGACTAAAATTAAGGCTGATACGGATGCTGCGACTCTAAAATCAGACGTACAGTCTATCGCAAAGGCATACCGAGTCTATATGTTAGTAATGCCACAGCTCCAAATTACCGTGGCCGCTGACAGACTAGCTTCAACGTCAGATTTGCTTACAAACTTTGCGCTTAAACTACAGGAACGAATTACCACGAGTCAGACAGCTGGTACGGATGTAACGGCGCTTCAAACTTTGCTCACTGATATGAATGCTAAGATCGCGGACGCAAAGGTGCAGGCTGCGGCGGCTATAGCCAAAGTTACCGGATTAACACCAGACAGTGGCGATGCTGCAGTTCAGGCAAGCAATCAATTTGCTCTAAAAGCAGCTCGAGAAGATATTAGGGTTGGAACACAGGATATTAAGGCTGCAAATAAGGACGCAAATCAAATTCGGGTTGGTTTGAATGTTCATGTAAAGGCTAACGCAACAAGTACTGCTTCAACCACTACCGAATAATTGGACGTAGGTTAAGTATAAAAAAACTCCATTCGGTGACCGAATGGAGTTTTTTTATGGGAGCCTCGCTGCTTTGATTGTTGGCGCTAGAAGCATGAGACAAAATCCCGCTAGCAACAATATTAATTTTACGATCATGTTTAATTTGTTATTCCTACACTCCTAGACGCAGGTGTTGAACTATTATTACAAGAAAATCAGATATTTATGATATAATCTTGACCTTGATGTCCAAAAATTCCATGAAAGCAGTTATCACTGAACTTAAAAAGGCCGCTAATCCAAAAAAAGCTGGGGTTTTGAGCAAATATTTTAAAACGGGCGAAGGCGAATATGGTGAAGGAGATACCTTTTTAGGGGTAGTGG
>DMQX01000081.1 GCA_003455555.1 Candidatus Tayloriibacteriota bacterium | reverse complement strand
TCCATCGAGAAGCAGGGCGCGGGCGCGGCGATGATAAAGAATCCACGCCGCGCCCGCGCAGTCATTCGTGCGGCCATGGAAGGTGTCGCAGACGGGGGAGAAGCAATTCCTGTTTCCGTAAAGACGCGAATCGGATTTAATAAAAATGAATTAGAAACTTGGTTGCCAGAATTACTGGCAGAGAAACCGGCAATGATCACCGTACATGCTCGGACTCGCAAAGATATGTCTAAAGTGCCGGCGCGTTGGGAACACGTAAAATGCGCGGTAGAAATTCGTGATGAGCTACAGAAAACGTTACAAAAAAACGAGCAAACTTTAATTTTTGGAAACGGCGATATTACAGATCTCGAAGACGGACGAAATAAAGCAAAAGCAGCTGGCGCTGATGGAGCGATGCTCGGTCGCGCAATTTTTGGCAATCCGTGGTTGTTTGGTGTTCCAGCGATTTCAATAGAAGAAAAATTGTGGGTCATGGTCGAACACACTGCACTTTTTGAAGAATTGCTGGGCGATATCAAGAATTTTGCCATCATGAAGAAGCATTTTAAAGCTTATGTGAACGGTTTCGATGGGGCAGTGGAACTTCGCGGACGTCTCATGGAAACGGAAACTGCGGATCAGGTAAAAAACATTGTCGATGAGTTTTTGACTTCCCAAAAACCCTTAATTTAAGCCATATTTTTAATATTGAACTCGATAAAATAGCAAAAACGTTGTTTGGCTATTGACATTTTATATTAGTGTGATACCATATTTTTTGTACAGGTTTATGTCGTTGACATAAATTGACTGTCACAAGTTCCTTGATTCGTTTTATTTTTCGGGAGGACCCCATATATGACGGCATGCACCGGTTGCGAAAACTTTAATTATTGCATCATCGGCGGCATCATCACGTCCGGCGCCGGCAGTTCCTGACCTTCGGCCAGAGCGACGGACCAAAGTCTGATTGCACGATAGGCTTTCCGTCGTTCAAACCTTCGCGGCATTTGTAAGTTGCCGCGAAGTTCTCGGTTGGGGCTGGGCAGGTGTGAGTAGTTGTTTTATTACCTGCCCACCCCGACATTTTTTTTGGGGAATCGAAAAACGTTGTCTGTGACGTCACGACAGACTTTAGAGGCGAACATTCATTTCTTACGCATGGAGGCAATAGAATGCATTGGCCTTAAACGATTGTACCGGATTGTTGCTGTACGATGGCACAGCATAACAATCCGCACCACCTGGGACTTCGGTCTTGGGTGGTATTTTTTTACAAAAAAAGTTATCCACTTTTTAATATTGACGTTGAGTTTCATAGTGCTAAACTAATAATCAGTTAGCTCTTATTGTTTCTCTTTTTTTTGAGCGATAGAAAGGATCGCTCGTAACGGGGAAGTATCTCAATGTCGGGCCTGGCTCGACTCCGGAATTTATTCCGGGAACCTTAAAGCGCGGGTTAGATCCTGATAGTGTTTACACTTTCTTCGATCTCCCGCCTTTTTTATTACAAAATTTAATATATACTAGAGGCATGACCCAAGAAGTTTTATACCGAAAATACCGGCCGCAAAAATTCAGTGAAGTCGTAGGGCAGGATCATGTGATAGACGTATTGCAGGCGGCGCTCAAAAACGGTGGCACTGCCCACGCCTACCTTTTTGCCGGTTCACGCGGTACTGGCAAAACTTCCGTCGCGCGTATTTTCGCGCGCGAGATCGGCACTTCGCAAAACGACCTCTATGAGATAGATGCGGCCTCAAATCGCGGTATCGATGATATTCGAGCGATTCGTGAGGCGGTTAATGCTCAGCCTTTTGAATCTCCTTATAAAGTTTATATCATCGACGAGGTGCACATGCTGACCAAGGAGGCTTTCAACGCACTCCTTAAAACTCTAGAAGAGCCACCGAAACATGCCATCTTTATTCTCGCCACGACCGAGCTGGATAAATTGCCGGAAACAATTATTTCCCGTTGCCAAGTTTTTACTTTCAAAAAGCCGACCCAAAAAATCCTAAAAGACGTGGTTTTGAAAACGGCCAAAGCCGAAGGTTTTATTTTAGAACCCGCTGCGGCTGAACTCATTGCATTGCTTGGTGATGGTTCTTTCCGTGACGCGATGGGTACTTTGCAAAAAGTTGTGGGCGGACTCGAGGGAGGAAAAAGCGGCGCAGGAAGTGTGGCCGGCAAAAAAGTTTCCTTGGAAGATGTGGCTACTATCACAGGCTCGCCGCGAGGTGCGATGGTCAATGACTTCGTTACGGCGTTAGCTAAAAAAGATATTGGCTTGGGACTGCGAGCCCTTCAGCAAGCGGTCGAAGCCAACGTGGATATGAAAGTTTATATCACCATGGTCTTGGAAAGAGTACGTGCAGTTTTGCTGTTGCGCATGGCGCCGAATTTTGTCGCGACGCTGAAAGGCGAATTGTCCGAAACGGATTTTGTTTTTGCAGAAAACTTGTCTAAGGACGCAACCTCGAGTATTGCCGGCGCAACTATCGTGGCACTGCTTGATGCACAACAGCAAATGGGTTACGCAACTATCGCACAGCTGCCCCTTGAACTTGCATTGATTAAGTTAGTAGGGCAGAATACGTAAACAAGAAGCGGCGCAGCTACGCGCGCCGTCAAAAATTGGGGGATCGTCTAATGGTAGGACATTAGCCTTTGGCGCTAAGTATCGGGGTTCGAGTCCCTGTCCCCCAGCACTCTTGGATTTTGGGAGTAGATTTCTCCCATTTCCTTTGCATTCATTGGCTCTTTAGTAGGTTCTAACCGTTCTTTTATTTCACGAACCTCTTCTGCCATAGATTTTATTGGGAATAGCAAATCATCCCAATGAATACTCAATTTTCTGTCTTTTAGTATCAGGTCCGAACCTAAAGTGGCGAATATCTCTTTTTTGGCTTCAAGAGCGTCAGGGTTCTCTTTATCGGCAAAAATTGCAGATGCTTTTTCTGCAAAATTGAAACCACGTTCTGCCACCTCAAGCCAGTTTTCAACACGCTTGTCCGTATCCTTGAGCAATTCCTGATACTTTGCTTTTTCTGCAAGGGCTACTTCCTTTCTATCTTTGAACTCATCCTCTGTGATTTCTTGATTTGCACGCATATCAATCAAGTTATCAATCTTTCGCACACTAGCGTCATATCCACGCCTCTGTGAGCCGTATATCTTCTCTCGGTCATCAATCTCTTTGGTGTTCTGCTCTTTCAGTCTTGCTAAAGCCCACTGCGAGAAATCAGCAGGTATCTCTATTTTTCCAAGCTCAATAGCAATCTGCTTTTCAAGCTCTTTCTCCTCAATACATTTTTGCGAGCAGTTAGGGTCAATCCTTTTTGTGCAATGATAATAAGTGTAGTTATGGATATTTCCATTTTTTTGTCTTTTCACTTTTTCTTCGGCTGTAATCATAGCCCCACACTCTCCACATTTCATCGGACCTCTA
>DMQX01000026.1:4877-5636 GCA_003455555.1 Candidatus Tayloriibacteriota bacterium | reverse complement strand
GGATCATCAAGAGGAATTTTTCGTTAGGTGAGTTTTTGAAATGCTGTCCATAAGTACGAATTTCTAACAAAAGTTTTTGATCCATGAGGTCGACAACTGAACCGAGATCACCTGCGTTTCTTGATAACCGATCTGGTGCCCAAGTTAAGATTCCATTAAATCGGCCACGGCGAATATCTTCAAGTAGTTCTTTAAAAACTGGTCTTTGACCAGAATCTTTCGCAGAATGTGCTTCACGTCTGATCTCAACAATTTCCAAGCTGTCACGTTCAGCCAAAGCCAACATTTCTTTGACTTGTGAATCAATCGAAAGCACTTGTTTTTCTTCAGACTCAGTACTTTTACGCGCATATAATACATACTTCATCTTCACTACCTCAACAACTTGAGGTAGCCCGATACGACTGGTGGTGAATTGATTTTCCATACGACCATTAATGACAGAACCGTAGGTGGTGCATAGCTATGCAAAAGTAAGGAAGCGTAGCGTACTCGTGAGTCACAGAAGAAACAAAAAAAGAACTTCGCGAATAAATCCGCGAAGCTCAATGTCGGAATGCTAACCGACGCAGACATAGCCTAGTCTCCGAAATCCATAACCGTACCTCCTTTCAGAAGGTTAGAGGTGACGAGTGAGCGATGCTGCCTCGCTGCAAAGATGATCCTAGCCAAATGACCAGTTCTACCACGAAGAGCAACGTCTGCTTTTCCAGACATAACAGCTATACCCTGGACTGTTAGGCGAGTCTAAAACAACTG
>DMQX01000026.1:0-4656 GCA_003455555.1 Candidatus Tayloriibacteriota bacterium | reverse complement strand
GTTAGGCGAGTCTAAAACAACTGTACACCCTTAGAGGAGGTTTGCAAGGGTTCTACCGCGTTGAGTCTGTTAAAGTTGCAACTGTTAGTGGTGGTGGGGGTGAACTATTTGTATGTAACATTTTGAATGCGTGACAAAGTCAGTTGCATAGTAGTATCGTGGGCATAGAACTTGGTTGGTCGCTGTTTTCAGGAGATTGTATGAATCGTGACTATATACGGGACTTTAATGATATGCCCGAAGACTTGCAGGAAAAGGTAAAGCGCGGCCTGGTCGAGCCTCAAGAATGGACAAAGTTGGATATTCCTAAAGGATTCGTGGAGGCTGATCCAGGTCGAAGGCTGGCGCTGCTGCGAACGGTTTGCAATTTTTCACAAGTCGAACTTGCCAATAGGGCCGGGGTAAGACCTGTGGACGTGGCTATCGCTGAAGGCAACATCGGCAAGTCCAGCGAGGAGATTTTGGCGAAAATCACTGCAGTTCTGGGAATTACTGTCGCTCAGCTTCTCTTTCACCCAGAAGCAATGAAAGAGTAATGAACATTAAGTTGGTGATCCAGAAAACACACGCCCGGCTCAAACGAGTTCGGGTGTTTTTTATATCTAATTAGTTGTCAACAACGCTAGCTTTACTTATCGTTTGATCAGCGATATTGTGTTGGACTGATAGCGGTATAAGCGTTATTATATAAGGACAATTTAATAACGTATAAGTAGCCTAAACTAGCAAAGCTGGCATGGCGAAAAGAAACGGTTCAACGTAGAAAGCTCCTAGTCAGAGCACGTTGAACCGTCATATCTCGAAAGGGGTATGGGTCCGCAAGGATCGCTGGCTAGGAGCTTTGTGCTTTCTAGTCAAAAAAACGGTTCAACAATTATGAATGATATTAATAAGTCTGGGGAGGTAAAGACGAAGAATATTACTTTTGGTTTGGTGTTCGGTTGGATCTTTGGTGTAGTTGTTGGTGTACCTGCATTAATAATGCTTTTTACAAAACCTATGCCAGGAATTTTCTTGCTTTTGGCTGCTTTGATCGCATTGCCGCCAGTTAGCAAGTTTTTGAAGGAAAAAGCGCATGTCTCACTTTCAAAAGGTTTGAAAATCGCGGTAGTAATAATTCTTTTAATAATCGCCGGTGTCGTCCTGCCGAAAGATCAGAAGCCAACGGTTATTTCGGCAACTGATACTCAACCGACTACGCAAAATAATCAGCCTCAACCACAACAGCCAGCCCTTAAGGTGACCGCTGTGAAATTAGAGGCTGATTATAAGAGTAACCAAGTTGCCGCTGATGCCAAATACAAAGGCAAACTAGTTCAAGTTACTGGATCTGTAGAATCAATTGGCAAAGATATTATGGATACACCATACATAACGCTCAAGGGTGATCAGTATGGCATCAACAATATTCAGTGCATGTTCTCCAAAGGCGATGAGTCAGTATTGGCTCAAGTTTCCAAAGGCGATCAGCTTACACTGCAAGGAACTGTTTCAGGAGACGCAATCCTTAATATTTTGGTGAATGATTGCCAGATTGTGAAGTAGTAACTATACCCAATAAATCCTTGGAGGATTCGGTGGGCACTCCACAAAGTTAAGAATGAGTGTAGAAAACGCATCGGCCAAGTCATCGTGCTTTTCAACTCCGAAATGCACGATTTGGTTAATTAGTTGTTCACAACCCGTTTTTGGAAACTTAATCTTTCCAGTTTTAATCATGTGGGCAGTCAAAACTAGACGGCTTCTTTTGTCCGAGTTTCCGGGTCGTGAAGTCTCTACATTGTAGATGCCAACACTTTGCAGTTGTTGTGGTAAAGCTTTTTGATAGGCGACATCTTCAATAACGAAAGTTGGATTTGATCCTCCTTCCTCGGTGTAAGTGCGGTTTATGGTTTTGCACATCTCAATCGTTTCTGGGAAAGACATCTTTTTGTTGATAATTTTCGGCAGAATAAAGACGTCATAGCCGTGACTTCTTTCAAATAGTAATGCTGGAACCATGGCGGTGTAATCGGCAGTATCACTTTTGGAGATAGCGAGGTCGACACCAATCCCTGTCTCTTATAAAAGTGTGTAACCCTCATCGTTTCGAGTTTCCGCTGGTAGTTCATCGTAGTACTGAATCCACTCACGATGAATGGCTTGATCCTCGGCTGGAACTATGTGTAACAGATACTCCCGCTGCCAAGCGTATTCGTTTCCAGCTTTTCTTTTTTCCAATTCGACATCTTCTAGAGTTGGATACTTGCCAGGCCAGAGAATTTGGCCGTTTTGAATGAGTGGATACTGCTTGAACGTACCGTCAATTTTACCTTTCTCCAAATCTTCTTTGTTGCGCATAAGGAGAGAATCTTCGTGCAGAAGATTTCCAATAATTACAAGCTGGGTATTTTTGTCGCCAGCTGGAATTACTTCACTCGTTAACCATTGGTGAGTTTTGTTGCGGCCCTCACGAGTCTTGGTGGAAGCGATATCCTCCAAGTCATCGCCAATAATGAGATCAGGGCGGTACTGGTTGTGGCGAAGTCCTCGGATACTTTGCTCACTCGATGCAACAGTTATACGAGCACCCAACGTGGTGAATACAAGTGACCCAGAACCCCACTCATCCTGTTCCTCTTGGAATGGGCCGAGGTCTTTTCTTAATAGATCGTTGTTTTCAAGCTCACGTCGCATATTCATCATATGCTGTTTAGCTTGAGCTTTGGTCTGGGTAATAATTAGTACAAACTTTTTACTTTGCTTACCCAAAATTGCCCAAATTGGGAATGAGGTGGTCACAATAGTGGATTTTCCGGAACCACGAAACGCCACGACATAGAAGTTTTCTTTGCCTTCTGTAAGTGAGAAAATTTCTCGTTGAAAGTTGGCTGTCGGGTAGGTAACGTAGTGAGGGAAGTAGAAATTAAAGAACATCAGGTGACTTTCCTTGGTTATTGCTGTTCGGACCTTTCGATTCTTCATCATTTCGTCGAATAGATCCGGATTGATTGGAAGATTTGTCATGGTTTTGTTGTTTTATATTATTAACTTCGGTTGGAATAATAGATGCGAGTCTTAACGCTTCGCGGACAGTAGCTTCTTGCTCAGGTGTTAGTTGGTCGAGGTTTTCAACTTTTGTTGTGACTTCGACCTTATCTTTGAATCTGGGGTTTCGATGACGGAGCCAGAAACTCAAAGCATGGAAATTCTTTTCCTTAATGAGTGATAGGAGTTGCGATTCCGACATATCATTCACGAGTGCTTCGCCCTCAGCCAACGCCTCATCCATTAATTTTGCAAACTCAACATCTTCATTTCGCCAGCGGTATACGCTATTGCGTGAGACATTGGTTTTTTCCGCCGCGACTTGGACAATCGGAATACGGCGCAGTTCTGCAAGGAATTGGTTTTTGGTCTTATGCTTTTTCATTGATTTGAATTGGGTTAAGACCAGTGAGTTTTTTGTAGCGGTTCAGAATTACTTGGCAAAAAACTGGCTCGTACTCGCACATATATGCCACTCGTTTTAGTTGCTCACAGGCCGACATAATGCTCCCTGATCCAGCCGTTAAATCTAAAACCGCGTCGCCTACTTTGGTACAGCGACGTAACGCCTTCTCGTGTAATGAGGGAGATTTTTCTGTAGGGTGATCCATCTTGTTGGACGGTACACGCTTCACCACCAAAATACTCATTTGGTCTAACAATTCTTGAGAAAGATTATTGCCGCTTGTGAGATTTTTGTTTGTGAATTCACTTAAATTGGTAACTGACTTTGAAAGGTAGGGACTACCGACCGTACCGTATACTGCAAATTCAGCCGCCTTATTAAACGCAACGGTCGGGGTCGGTGACGCATTATTTTTTGCCCAAACAAGTAAGCGTTTAGAATCTATACCAAGCTCTTTAAATAAAGTTTGAAAAAGCCAGACGTATCGTTCGTCGCACCACAATATAGCGTGACAGTCCGATTGAGCTACTAATAGTGCGTTCTGGATTATGGTTTTGGCAAATACTCGATATTCTTCATCCGTTTTGTTATCTTTGGTTGTGCCACCAAAACTCCTTTTGCCACCCACGCCTTTGTCATAGGACAAAGAAATATTGTACGGCATATCAATATCAATGAGATCCACACGAGTACTTCCCATTAGCTTTTTAACGGTAGTAGGGTCGAGCGAGTCGCTACAAATTAAACGATGTTTGCCCAACGAAAAAATATCGCCTCGTTTAATTTTAGTTTTTGTTGCCTTCCTAATTTCAGCTTCTTCATCCCATAGCCCATCTTGGACTTCCAAATTTTCGTCCCATATATCCATGAGTTCGTTTTTGTTGAAGCCTATATCAGTCAGTGTATCCAACTTGAATGACTTCAACTCATCGAAATTCCATGATCCGTCGCTAATATTACTTTCTAATGCCACTTTGTCTCGCTCATCTTTGGTTAAAGGGCGATTGGGGATAAGCACGATTACTTCATTAATACCAAGATCGATTAAAGCACGACGGCGTTGGTTTCCTGAAAGTACGGTTCCGTCTTTGTCGATTTTTATAACATCATGAAAACCACGCCTAGTGATACGCTCTTTTAATTTGGAAAAATTTTCCGTGCTAATACGTCTAGGATTTTTTAACCACGCTCGCAAATCCTTGACTTGTCGCTTTTCCGCAGTC
>DMQX01000027.1 GCA_003455555.1 Candidatus Tayloriibacteriota bacterium | reverse complement strand
AGTCGGATTTCCGCCGATCGAAGCGAGAAATCGCTGTCCAGTCAGGGTCAATTTTGAACCTACGATTTGACTAGAGGTTATGTAAGGAGAAGTTTCGCCGACAACTGTGATGTTATTTGTCGTATTTGAAGGAATATATAACGACTTTGTACCCCCTACGGCAAACGTTTGCAGACTACTAACGTAAGCTCGGTACGTACCGGCAAACATCCATTTTGGATTATATGTACGCTTTAAAATGAACTGAGCTTTTGTTCCAGCAGGCAGAACGTAAAACAGGCTGCCCGAATCAGCGATCGTACCCAAACTCGTTATGGGCTGAAATGATTGCGTAGCGCTAACGTTGCTGTTTGTTCCGTCCGAGTAAACCAAATCCGCGTACTGGTTCTGAGAAACCAAAATTTGCTCTGAGCCAGCAGTCACAGAGATAGTGAACGTCGAAACCAAGCTTGACTCTTTTCTTGATGAATCATATGCAAGTGTCAGCATTGGGGCGCCTACAACTGAAGCCGAGGCCGGAGTTTGATTCGAGCCGCTCAGTATCAAGCCCATCGAATTACTTAGTCCGGTTACTGGATCTGAGATCACAACCGCATGTGGACCGTTCGAAAGATGAAATTTACTTGGTGTGAACGTCATTGATGTGCTTCTTATAACCAGATCACCTTTGCCTGAAAAGAATGGTGTGCCATCAATTACGATCGAGTCGTTTGAATTAAATCGAACACCTGTCACTGTGACCACATCGTTAACACCTGCTGGTGAAGAGATCGAGGTTATGTACGGTGACCTTTCTCCGATAATCGTAATATTATTGGTGTAGGCCTTGTTGGCAGGATAAAGATAATGACCATTCCAATCAAGAGTGAGGCTGTTGAGCCTGACTGAGTAGCTGCCCGCAAACATCATTGACGGTTGAAAATAGGCGGTCAAATTAAACGTTCTTGTCGTGCCGGCAGGGATCGTGTATGCACCATTTGCACTATTTATTTCTGTTGTTGCAGTAGAGTATCCAACTGTATGATTTTGATTATCTGCTGCAGTGGCGACAAAAAAGAAACTATTCGTCGGAAGTGTCATCGGGGTCTTCCCCGCGGTCACGCTAACGTTGAAGTTTGCAGTAAGTTGCGATTCTTTCAGAGCAGAGTCATAGGTTAGTGAGAGTGTCGGGGTGCCGGTAACTGACACTGAAGCTGTTGAAGGCAGAACATCCTGCTGTACTGTAGTATTTATATTTACAACGTTACTCTTGCCAGTACTATTACCAATCTGGAAAGCATGAACACCAGGATTCACAAAAGAAGGCAAAGTAAAGGTTAAAGTGGTTGGCGTCACACTAACACCGGTGGTGAAAGCGGTTTTATCTATATATAGAGTAGTCACAGTCGGATTTCCGCCGATCGAAGCGAGAAATCGCTGTCCGGTCAGGGTCAATTTCGAACCGACTTGCTGATTTGATGAAATGTATGGTGACCTTTCGCCAACAATTGTCAATGAATTAGTTTTTGAACCAAAAGCTTGAATTTTTTGACCAGGTGTAGAAAGTCCGAGGAACGTAGCGGAGTATGATCCAGCAAACATTTGGGAAGGATCAAATCCGGCAATGGCATTAAACTGAACTTTAGTGTTTGCTGGAATGGTAAAGTAATTCCCATCTGAAGCAAGTGGCGTCGTAGGAGTCAGTGTTGCTCCGTTATACATAGAGTGCTCTGAGACACTGTCTTCAACAACCACACTTTCTGAAATTGTATGGATTTGTACTGCAGCGGAACCGGTTACAACCTGAACCTTGAATGTAGCCGTAAGCCCTGATTCCTTTCGTGATGAATTATACGTCAGCGCCAACGTCGGAGTGCCGACAATTGAGGCAGAAACATTCGACGCACTTGAAGGCGAAGTGATAGTGAAATAGTTGTCGCTAGAATCACGCACTCCTGTAAGATCAGGGTTGGGACCATCTATCCTAATTTTATACCTACCCTCATTCCCTGTAGTAGGTGTTGGCAAGAAACTGTTCGTAGGAATAGTCCAGTCAAAGTAACCTTGAGATGCTGGCACTGAAAGTGATACCCCTGAAGGATCCAGATAATTTGTCGATCCGCTACCGTAAAGACTGTCGTTATAAACGTAAAGAGACACTTTGTCTATTCCCTGTGAAGTCCATAATATACGATGAGTTTCTCCCTTTTCCCAATTCTCCCCACCGTTTGGATTCAAAACCGTAATTGAAGGCGATGTCGAACCCGAACTGCATGACTGACCGGTCGTAGTGCTGTAACCGCTCGTAGACAAGCAACCCGGAGGAAGCGTGGAAGTACCGGTAACTTTTAACGGACCTTCCGTAGAAAGTAACTGGTTGTTGGAATCATATATATGAATCTTGTATGTTCCGATAGCCAGCGCTGGCGAAATTACAACTGACCAACGACCGTTTACTATTGGGATACTGCCGCTACCATAGGACTTGCCTCCACCGCTATCTTCCAGAGATAAACCAATAGATGAGAGACCGCTTGCTGATCCATAAATTACGGGATTAGGACCAGTTTGCAGAAAAACGGTCTGATCCACAAATACCGCGACAGCGGTCTTGCCGCACGGCGCTCCGGTAAGCGGACTGTAAGCGTAACTAGGCAAACAGCCGTCGTATGTGCCCGACGACTGAGCATGAGTGTTAGTAGGACTGACAAGAAAAGCTGCAACCACTACCGCCACCCATATGTATTTTTTCATTTAAATAAAGCTACTAATAATAAGTGGCTTCATTATCTCATACGTCTCGACTTTAAGTAAGCTAATATTTACTGAAACTGTGTATAACTATTCATCATCAAGATCAGGTTTTTCGAGAGCGATCACTTCAACTTTTAGAGCTTCACCAGTGATTTTTAAAATATCTTTATCTATCTTTTTGAATTCTTTGCCTGAAAGATTATATTGATTAACGGTTGTATTGAGGGCTTTACCCATGCTTGAATAATGTTCCTCATACGCCAGCAAATGTTTAGCCAACTCACCCACTTTTATAGCAATCTCTTTGGCCGACTCCTCGATCTGTAGCGCCTTGAGACCTTGTAGAACCGTTTGTAAATAAGCCAGGAAAGAGGTCGGCGACACTATAATGACGTGATATTTGCTGGCCGCCCGCTGGATTAAATTCTCATTCTCCTCGCCTTTCATGGCCCCAATCTTGTTGATCAGGAGGTCATAATAGATTGCCTCATGCGGAATGAACATAAAAGCGAAATCCATCGTGCCTTCCTGCGGCAGAATATATTTTGAAGTCTCGGCAATACGGTTCTTGAGGTCGTTCACAAAGATTCTCTCTAATTTTTCTTTCTCGGCTTCATTTTTTTCTTCAATAATACGGTTATAGTTCTCGAGCGAGAACTTTGAGTCAATCGGGATTATTTTATCCTTCACAAAAACCGCCGCGTCGACGATGTTGCCATCTGAAAAGGCGTATTGCATTTTGTAACTCCCGGCCGGCAAGACGTTTTTGAGCAATGTTTCGAGGTAATATTCACCGAGAATCCCACGTTGCTTCGGATTTTTCAAAATATCTTGCAACGACTGAAGTTGATCAGCAAAAGAAACGACCTGCTTGTTGGTTTCATCAAGCCGGGTCAACTTTTCCGTAATATCTCTGATTATTTTGTTCGATTCGCCCGATTGATGTTTCAGTGATTCATTAACAGTACGTGTGGCCTCGCCCATTTTGGAGTCCATGGTCTTGGTCATCTCATACATCTTGCTATCAACCGTACGGTTGAGCTCGTTGACTTGTTGGAGAAGGAGTTTCAAGCCGGTATCGTCCTGTTTTAAAGGCTCCACGAGCTTGCGTCGATTTAGAAAAATAAGCACCGCCACGTTCGCGCCGGCAAAAATAATAAAGCCAATAATAATGGCAATTGTTGTGTTCATGGCGCAATTATATCAATAATATTTTGGTTGTGATAGTATCATATGTATAAAAACCGTAGATATATGCGCCCTGCGTCGCGAGGACCTGTCCGAGCAAAGCTTTACTTTGCGAGTTCCGCAGCAAGCAGGCGCATATATCGAAGGTTCTGAACCATATGCTACAAAAACAAATTAAAGACAGTATTAAGGAAGCGATGCTAGCGCGCGACAGCATCAAACTTATAACCCTGCGCGGACTGGCTAACTCAATGACCAATGAACTGATCGCTCAGAAACGTTCGCTTTCAGAAGAGCTTTCAGATGAGGATGTTATAAAAGTTTTGCAAAGGCTAGCTAAACAACGCAAAGATGCCATCGAGCAATTTGCCAAAGCCGAACGACCTGAACTCGTAGCCAGCGAAACTGCTGAGCTTCATATAATTGAAGCTTACCTACCACAAATGATGAACAAAGACGAGATCAGAAAAATTGCTGAAGCAAAAAAGGCGGAACTAGGAGTCACCGACAAAGCTGGACTGGGAAAATTTATGGCAGTTTTAATGAAAGATCTAAAAGGCAAAGCCAATGGTACTGACGTTAAAGAAGTGGCGGAAAGTCTGTTTTGATCCCTACCATATTGGCACTTTTGTGCAACTTTGACTTGTCGGTTTTTGTGTTGTTTAATTTGACTTTTCCTATGGTTGTGCTATAGTTAATAACCAGAAATCGTGTTCATGTGTCAATTTTAATATTGTCTTTTTTGAGAAGGGAGTCTTCAAATGAGTCACATTTCGTTATCCTCGGTCAGTGTGCAGTTGGATGCGGCGGCTGCCAAGATCTCAACTTTTTGGGATCGGGTTGTGAAGCTCATTCGCTTACGTGATCGAGACGTTAAACTCTACACCCCGACCCGGCAAACCGAGGGTCATCAGCAACCACCCGTCCGCGGATTTGAGTCCTACCACTCTATCCTCTTGGACGCACCGACGCAGACTTTCGAGTCCGCGACCGATGCTCCTCCGGCCAACATCACATTGGCTTCAGAAATCGACGAGCAGCTCGCTGAAGAAGAAGCAACCTTCTCGGACCCGCACGAACGTCGTATCGCGGATAAGTTTAGCGGGTACTTCACGAGCGGTGACGAACCCGAGACTTTAAGTCCCGAGACTAAGTTACCGGCGAAGTTCGGACTGTTTTGTCCGAACTACATCCAAGTCTTCCTTAATGACATGGACGACATGGCCGAGGAGTTTGAGCCCGAACTTAAGGGCAAACCGCTCGGACTTACGGAAAGCGAGGTTCTACTCCTCGAAAATTTCGGGCAACTGGTCCGCCTGATCAAATCTCGGTTACCGACGCCGATAAAAAAAATCGGCAAAAAATAACAAAAAACGCATCGACAGATAGAAGGCCAACTCACCCGAGTTGGCCTTTTTCACATTCTTTTTTAGGTGTAATTAATAACTTCAGCTACCGTCTGAAAAGTATGAATCCAAGAGCTTCGACATCCTCGCCCATAATTCCTGCCTCCAATTCCGCAGCACTATATTCCAGTACGTCGAATGATAATTTTAATCCCTACTACAGTTATTTCCGATCAATGCTGAGCGTTAATGACACTTACTTTCTCATAGTTGTGACCGCGTTAATTTTCTTGCTCGGAGTCATTTTTGCCGTGCAAAGAATTAAAAGACACTCTAAACTCAGCGACCATAACAATAATAAAGTATGACGACAAAGCTCATCGGGTACATCTTAATAATTTGCGCAGCCATAATGTTGGTTATTGTTTTACTGATGAGTAACATCATCCAGACCCGACCTCAGTTATTTTCCGCTAAAAGCCTGCTATCCTCGGTATGGCAAGATTATAAAAACCAGTACGTTGAAGCTGCCAGTGGCAGAGTCATAAACAAGCAGCAAAGTAATGTGACGACTTCAGAAGGTATTTCATACACTATGCTACGCGCTGTTTGGAGCGATGATAAAGTTGCTTTTGACCAGACACTTTCTTGGGCTCAAAAAAATCTGCAGAGGCCAGATAGCCTTTTCAGCTGGGAATATGGAACCAAGACTAACGGAACTCAAGGCATATTGACTGACCAAGGCGGGCAGAACAGTGCCACGGACGGCGATGTAAATATTGCTTTGGCTTTAATTTTTGCCTCTAAACGATGGAGCGATCCGACATATATGAGTACAGCGACACCGATACTCAACAGTATATGGTCGAAAGAAGTTGTTACTGTAGCAGGGGTTCCTTATGTTTCGGCCGATGATATTGAACGACTTTCAAAAACCCGAGTTGTGATAAATCCTTCATATTTCGAACCGTACGCTTACAGGATATTCGCATCGATGGACAAAACGCATAACTGGATGGCGTTGGTGGACAGTTCATATGC
>DMQX01000013.1:12059-13615 GCA_003455555.1 Candidatus Tayloriibacteriota bacterium | reverse complement strand
TCTTGCCGTGGAAGACTTCCCCGTTGCCTGTTGGCCGTTTATTAGAATTAGTTTCATAATACATTAAGTATATATCTTTATTGCAGTAAACAAAACCAAATAATGTCCTCGAAAGGGACTCGCGCAGGCCGACTGGGCCGAGCGTGAAGAAAATCCTAGCAAGGATTTATCTGTGCCCTTGAGAGGATATTATTTGGTTTTGGCTCTGGTATACTTATATACACAAGTATGAAATTGATTCCTCCGTTCCAGCCACGAAAAAAGATCCTTCGAATTTTATATGGTTCAATGTTCTTTTTTTCTTTTCACATGTACATTTTCCTGTATGTACAGTCGACCTTCATCAGTAAATCCGTTCCGGAAACTTTCCTGAGCCTGATCTACGGTATTGGCGCACTGCTTTCACTTGCGACACTCTTTTTCATTCCGCAAATATTTGGTCGGATCTCTGACCGTCGATTGACCCTTATCCTGATCAGCATTGAAGCACTCATCTGCGTAGTCTTAGCTTTTAGTCCTTTTGCTTTTTTAACCGTTTTTGCCTTTATCATTCAGCAAGCCCTTATTCCGGTTTTGGCGTTTGCTTTGGATGTATTAATTGAGGACTTTTCGCGAAACCGGGACGTCGGACTAGTGCGCGGCTTGGCTCTGACCGCGGGCAATATTGCCCTGGTATCTTCACCCCTCTTGGCCGGCTATCTCGGCACTCGGTACGGCTTCGGTATGATCTTTTATATTTCAATTATTTTTCTATTCCCACTTTTCTTTATGATTTTCAGATTGCATAAAAATCTGCACGAACCGACTTATCACGCCCAATCAATATTCCAAACCATCAAAAAAGTTCATAACGACCTGACCGAACGTGGCCGTGATATCCAACTGATATTTATGGTAAACTTTTTGCTGCAAATATTTTACACCTGGATGGTGATTTATAGTCCACTCTATCTCTTGCACCAGGGTTTCAATTGGAACCAGATCGGCCTGATATTTAGCATAATGTTATTACCTTTTTTACTACTGGAACTGCCTCTTGGTGAACTGGCAGATAAATGGTTCGGCGAAAAAGAACTTCTAGCTATCGGTTTTGTTATCCTGGGCACTAGCACGATCGCTTTGGCTTTTATACACACTTCAAGCATCGCTGTCTGGGCCATCGCTCTTCTTATGACCCGCGTTGGTGCCAGCTGTATTGAAATCATGTCCGAAACATATTTTTTTAAACAGATCCATAAAGGCGACGCGCCGATTATGAGCTTATTCCGTTTTACGCGTCCGCTATCATTACTCATCGCGCCAATAGCCGCCGCATTTACAATACTAGTTGTCGGCGAGACTGGTGCCTTCCTAATACTCGGACTAATTATGTTTTTTGGATTACGTTTTGTTTACCCTCTCGTTGATACTCTTTAGATCTAATCTATATTTTTATTGGAGTCGAAGTAGCCATCTCGGCACAGCCATTGAACTTTGCGACTTCTTTATTGTAGTCTGAAATTTTTCCTTTGAGGTCGACGACCAAGGCATTGAAACGGTGAACGGAAATATTATAC
>DMQX01000013.1:1622-11971 GCA_003455555.1 Candidatus Tayloriibacteriota bacterium | reverse complement strand
GGAAATATTATACTGGTCAACTTTCGCGTTGTAGTCCGTGCCGTATTTTGGATTTGCATTATCAATCGCGGCTTTTTGTTGCGACAAAGACAGTTCTAGAGTGTCGATATTTTTCTTAGCCTTATCGATTGCCGCCTTATCCACGCTCGATGGCTGCGGACAAGCCGTTATCGGCAAACCAAATTCTTGGACTGCTATCCAAGTAGTTTTGCCTTCAAAAGTGCCTTTACCTACCGCAATACCAATCTCCTGATATCGCGCATTCAAAATATTAGCCCGATGACCGGGACTTGCCATCCAAGCGTCAACCAGTGCTTTGTCGCCGTTAAAATTACCCAAAGCCAAATTTTCACCGATGACAATGTAGTCATATCCGGCTTGCTGAGCCAAGTCCCCCGGACCAACACCCGTTGGGGATTGATGTTCAAAATATTGTTTGGCAAAAAGATCGCTCAATTTCTGATCCGCCATCTCGGTCAATTTATCATTCAGGACGAGATCGGGCTTACCATCAGTCTTTCGATTTTTATTGGTCCAAGCCAAAACACCCTCATTAGTGAGAGGCTGTGCTACTTCACCAAAGACACCCCGAAGCGGTGGCGGCGTCAGTGCGTCTGAATGCAAAGTCTGAACAATAAAATTATTGGTCGCTTGTTCAAAACCCTTTATTTTTGACGTAAAGTCATACTGACTTGAAGCGATTATGGCCACAATAATAAGCACCGAAAGTACCGAGGCGGTCCATATGAGTATCGTCTGTTTTTTTGATTGGACTGGTTCCATATTATTTCTTTTGGATCTCTATAAACAGAAACAATGGGATCTCACTTCGCATCCTATCCTCTTCTTTTTGACGAGGCCCGGTCTGGCTGCGCCTATGTGATATCCATTCTTCCAGTCTTGTTATCGCAAAGCCGGTAGCCGAAAAAAGTTTTGTGTAGTATTGAAGCGGTCTGTGAAAAGAAACGGTAAGCTGGGCTGAACCTCCGTTTTGAGATGAACCAGGCTTCATATCAATCTCTTCTTTTGACTCCCGCAAATATCCGTCTACTCGGCGGTATTGCTGGCTTGTAACCTCATCAAACCCCCACCCTGAACGCTTGGGAATCCGAAAAGCCGGATGGTTCATAACTATATACACTAGACCTTGCCGTTTTACTACGCGATTTATTTCAGTCAGCATAGATTTAACCTCTTCAATATTCTGAATAGCTAGCACAATGGCCACCTTATCAAAATGCTGATCTGGAAAAATAGAAAGCTCATCTGCCGAAGAAACTCTGAAGTCGATCTCCGGATAACTTTTTTTTGCAATCGCGATCAGCGGTTTTCCGACGTCTAATCCCGTAATATTTTTTGGACCAACAATCTTGGCAAAAATACCACTGAAAAAACCGGTACCGCAGGCCAGATCCAAAACCTTTTCGTTCGACTTCAGATCAATAAGACGCAGCAAATTTGGAGCTATGACTTGCATCTGATAGCTGTCGTCATCCGCGACCATCCCTTCATACCACGTCGCTACCTTGCCCCATGATGTGTCTTTTTTCTTCATGGATATTTATTTTTTGTGATCTCGACGGTGGGAAAATAGAGTTTTGAAATATTTAAATACGTGTTTAAATTGTGAGGCTTCGGTGCGCGCAGCTATGTGCCAATCATGCAGATCCTGAGAGAGCACATCGCCACCCTCGCGAACCTT
Source organism: Candidatus Tayloriibacteriota bacterium (assembly GCA_003455555.1). Taxonomy (GTDB): domain Bacteria; phylum Patescibacteriota; class Minisyncoccia; order Phycocordibacterales; family UBA11359; genus UBA11359. The sequence continues at coordinate 10,269 of DMQX01000013.1, read as the reverse complement.
CTTTGAGATGTGTCGTAAATCCTTCAGGATATGAGCCAGATTCCAGAGAACGACCACCAAAATGGAGGAGATGATAATCATACAAATAGTGCTTATAAAGAAAAATATATCTGCATGTATCAATGTTGTCATAGTTTAAAGTATAGCATAATCGTGTTTTTTTGAAGACAAAAAAAGTGCCTTCGACCCGGATGGATCAAACGCACTATGAGATGATGGCTGTTTACCTTCACCGCGCAGAGACAAGATGATAACGGTCACCGACACCCAGCTTTTGCACGATATATTTGGTAATTTGTTCTTTTGGGGACAAGGCGTTAATGGGTTTTTTCAGCTCACCGAAACGGCCGGATTCCTTGAGAATCTCATAACCAGGGACCGTTTCTTTTTTAAAATCCGCAGTCCGAACTTTGTGCGCAGCTTCCGTACTGTCCGTCCGATTTGGACGGGCGAGAACGCGCCGCAAGATTTCCGCTTCCGCATCCGGCGAAGTGATGATTTCGTCTCCGACCTTGACCGTAGGAAGAACGAACTCTACCAACCAGATTGGGAAATTTGGTCCTGCCGTGCGCTGAACCGTATTCAACACCCGCCGCGCCTGAGCCCCCGTCCTCGGCACACCGTCGACGATAAATGGCTTCGGGGACCGCAACAGATTGACGAAGGAGATATCGAAGATCTGGCAAACAATATCGTAAGGCACCAGCTGGTGCCTGTTACGAAACTCGTTCGCGACCTTACATAGATCTTCCAAACCCCAACCAGGCCAAATCTGTTCACCGCCCATCGTGTCACCAGAAGACCAGTGTGTGGCGCCGATGCGATGAGCAACCTCCTTGCCTTGAGTACCTTTACCGAAACCGGGACCGCCAAGAAAAATAATCGCGTACGGTGCCAGAACAGTAAACTTCTCCGAAACATTGGACATGACGACTCCGTTCTTAAAAAAGAGCCCACAAAAATACAAAACCACTCTCCAACATGAAGAGCAGAAAACAATCACGTTTAGCCTTACAAAGACCTCCTCCAGAGGGAGATTTTAACAGAAACCTCCGCAAAGTCAACCATATATAACGGCTTGATTAAGCCTTCTTTTTACAATCTTCACAAGTCTCGCCTTTGCAAGGATGACACTTCATGTGATGTCGGTGACCTTTTCCAATTACAATGAGACCGAGGAGGATTATGAAGATTGGCCAAAGAATAGACCAGTCAAGAGCATCCGCCGGAATCATGCCCAAGTTCCTCATTAAAAAGATAAAGCCTGCAAAAACAATAACTAATCCGAGTTCCATATTTTTTATAATTAAAATTCTTTAATACTTCAAGTATACCATAAGGAACAAGCAAAAATCTGCCTGTGGAAAAGTCGCTCATCCGAAAAACTGTTTGCCTTATACTGACGGTCATATTAACTTTACCCAAAAAATATATGCGAATACTCATTATCGATGACGACAAAAAGTTGATGCTGAAACTCAGAAAAAATCTTGAGGCGCGAACTTTCGCGGTTGATACAGCAGAAAACGGCGAGGATGGCTCATACATGGCCAGAGTCAACAATTATGACATTATAATTTTGGACGATTCCCTGCCAAAAAAAAGCTGCCTTGAAGTCTGCCGTGAGATTAGAGGGGCAAATAAAACATCACCAATTATGGTGATATCGGCCAAGTCAACCATGCAGCAAAAAATTTCCTTATTTCACGAAGGTGCCGACGACTTAATGATGGAGCCATTTTCTTTTGAAGAATTGTTGGCCCGCATTCAGGCTATTTTGAGACGACCACCGCTTCAACACAAACCAGTTCTGGATGTAGATACAATTAGGCTCGATTGTCATAATCAGGAAGTCCGGCGCGGCGATAAACGGGTCTACTTGACCCGCAAAGAATTTGCCCTGCTCGAGTACTTGATGCGCAACAAAGGTTCGGTTGTTTCGCGTGGCATGATCATGGAGCATGTCTGGGATGATGCGACCGACCCATTTTCCAACACCATAGAGTCGCACATTTTAAATCTGCGAAAAAAAATCGATCACAAACGAAAGAGACTAATCCACAACATTCCGGGCCGCGGCTACAAAATTGATGTGTTGAAATAGTAATGAAACCAGAGAACCAAAAAACTTCCCTACTTCATTCGCTTAAAATTGATAATCCCGACAACGATTACGGCAATATTTAACGCAAAGATTGAAGCGATTGTGTAAAGAATAAGTACTGCATACAAAGTTTTTGAAGGCGCACTGCTAACGGCCGGAAGAGCCACGATAAACAAAGCTATGCTGGCAGCCGTAAAGACAATGATTGCCCACTTCTGCATGAACCAAAAGCCAATGATTCCGGCTACAATGCCTGCAGCTATGACCCAGGTAATCCAACTCATTGGCACTTGATCGCCAAGGAAGATCAGATTAAGCTGCGCGAATATATCCGTCCACGCAGGAAACTGTCCGCCGATACGTACCAGTAGAGCCGCGATAAGCGAAACAATGCTGATGGCCCAGTAAACGAAATAAAAACTGCATAGAATAGTGACAAAAAGCGGTCGTTTGATTATTGGTTTTTCCATATAATATTTATTAATTATCCTAATATTGTAACACACTTATTCCGATTCGAGACGTATTGTTGTAGTGCTGCGTTGCAAGGTATACTTAAGTCATGGATAAGATAGATTTTCACAAATTAACGACCGACTTCGGTTTTGAAGGTGATATTGACGAAACGGACGAGAGTCGCGCCGCATACTCCCACGACGCCAGTCTCTTCCAGATCTTTCCGAAAGTGATTGTTTTCCCAAAAAATTCATCCGATGTCGGTGCGGTTGTACGCTTTGTAAATCAATATAAGAAAATCGATCCAACCCTATCGATCACGCCTCGTTCAGCCGGCACTGATATGACCGGTGGTGCAATTGGTTCTTCGATAATAATGGATTTTACAAAATATTTGTATACCATAAAAAAAGTTACGCCGGAATTCGCCATCGTCGAGCCCGGCTGCTATTACAGAGATTTTGATACAGCTACGCGCGGGATTGACCGTATAATGCCAACCTACACCGCCTCACGAGATATTTGTGCGGTCGGCGGCATGGTCGCCAACAACTCCGGCGGCGAAAAAAGCATCAAATATGGCAAAACTGAAAATTGGATTAAGGAATTAAAAGTGATTTTTTCTGACGGCGAAGAGTATATCGTCAGACCTCTAACCTCTGTCGAACTCGATGCTAAAGCCAATCAATATGATTTTGAAGGCGAGATCTACAGAAAACTCTGGAAATTGATCCATCAAAATTACGACGAGATAATGTCAGCTAAACCGCAGGTTTCTAAAAACTCGGCCGGCTATTATTTGTGGAATGTTTATGATCAAGCCACCGGCATGTTCGACCTCTGCCGTTTGATCGTCGGCTCGCAAGGCACGCTTGGCATTGTGACTGAAATCACTTTTAAACTGGCGCCCGTCGAAAAATATTCAAATATCCTAGCCGTTTTCCTGCCGAGCATTGATCACGCCAGTCAATTAGTTAACGAAATACTTCCTTTCAAACCGGAGAGTCTGGAAACTTACGATGATTATAGTATGAAGCTGGCAGTCAAATTCTTTTTTGATTTTTATAAACGCCTGGGCCTTTGGAAATTTATTAAACTCGGCTTCCAATTTCTTCCCGAAGCTTTGATGATGGTGCGAGGTGGCATGCCGAAACTCATTTTAATGGTCGAGTGCTCCGGCTCGGATGAAAATGAAATTCACAATCGATTAGAGCAGATCGCCGCCAAGATCGCCCACTTTGGCTACAAGGCCCACATTGCCAAGTCACAGGCCGAGGCTGACAAATATTGGCGTATTCGTCGCGAGAGTTTTAACCTTCTACGCAAACACGTGCACGGAATGAAAACTGCACCTTTTATAGACGACATAATTGTTAACCCGGAATACCTTCCTGATTTCATGCCACAATTGCAAGAAATTTTGGATGAATACAAACTCGTTTACACGATTGCCGGCCATCTTGGCAACGGCAACTTTCACATCATTCCACTCATGGATCTCAAGTCGCCATATTCCGGAGATATTATTTTAGAACTTTCGCACAAAGTTTATGACCTGGTTTTGAAATATCATGGCTCGATCACCGCCGAGCACAACGATGGCATCATACGCACGCCGTATTTGACGCAAATGTACGGCCCGACAATCTACGAATTATTCAAAGAGACCAAAACTATTTTTGATCCAAACAATATTTTTAATCCAGGCAAAAAAGTCGGTGGGACTTTTGAGGATATTAAAAATAATCTAGCTAAATAAACAAAAAGAAACAAAGTTGCCTTCGGCATATGCGTCTGCTTGCTGCGGAACTCGTGGAGCTAAAGCTCCACTCAAACAGTCCTCGCGGCGCAGAGCGCACATGCCTACGGCCAAAAACTTTGTTTCTTTTTTCTTATTCATATAAATTTTTTGATAACAAAAAACCCGCACTTACGTACGGGGTTCCAAACTTTAAACGCAGTATGAAATGCGGCTGACGAATCATTTCGTCACGACCTCGACGAACTCCTGAACCAAGCTTCCGCCTTCGTACAGGTCGGACTTGCTCGAGAAATTGCCACCTTCGCAATATTTTCGCCGCATCGAACTGATGCTGATGAACTTGCTGGGAGCAACTTCTGGGAGGCCTTCAACCACATCGGCGCCGGTGAACGATGTCCGTAGGTCGTGATCCACAAGGATCCGATCCACTGGGCCGAGCACCCTGATCTTCTGGAGCAGGGACGACAAGCTGTCGCCACTGATCTGACCGAAATTCCAGAAGAGATGCACTTCGTGGCCAGCGGTCTGCAAAGCCTTGAGCATGTTCTCGCCGTCACTGTGTCCGTCTTCGACGATCACGATTTTCATTACATTCTCCTTGGTTAAGTTCAGTCTGAAAATTTACAATCCGCTTGGCAACATGCCAGCAGACAATTACTTTCTTTCTCCTAAACTCAACCTTTCAATGAACTTATCTTTACCCATATAGTATAGCACGATTGAGCCTAATTGTCAAGCATTTTCGTGCTGAATCGTGGCTCTGTATAGGGCTATTTTAGCAACGCAAGTTGACATTAAATAATGCAGGGGTACACTAGCTGTATCCATAAGAGAGCGCACTTCGTAGTCTATTGTGTCTACGTGGTGCGTTTTCATTTACACTTTCTCCAACAAACTTGCACCCAATACGTAATCTGCTATAATATCCTTACATTTGGGAAAAGCCCACTGATCCGAGCCTAGCTCGGTGACCATTGTTAAAGTCCGAGCAACTCTGCCACGGACTTTTTCATTTCCGCAAAATCGCCAGGCAACAGAATAGATTCTCGAACATACAATCGATTTGCTGAAATAAACCTAATCTGGTTTAGCATCACCCAACGGTCTTTTTTACCAATGTTTAAATGATGATACCAAGTGCCTTCGTGCTGTTTGGTGGTTGTTGGCATAACCACACAAGAATTATGTGAAAGTTTTTTGAGAACGACAACAGGTCGTCTAAAACTTTTACCTTTCCCATATACCTCTTCGCCAATGTTTAGGCCCACAGAACACCACCAGATTTCACCTTCCTTAAATAGCAAGTCGCGATTATGTATATTGAGTTTCTTTTTAACACCGTTCCACTCATCAAAATTTTCATAAGCCATTCAACCACCCTAGCACAATTTTATTTTTGTATTTGGTGATTATCCACCCCAACCGCTTCAGAAATATTCTTAAACCCATCTCGTTTTAGGAGTTGAACCAGCCCGCGATTGATCTCCCCAATCAGTTGCGGGCCTTCGAAGATCATGCCGGTCGCGAGTTGGACCAGCGAGGCGCCGAGGCGAATCTTTTTGTAGGCGTCTTCGGCATTGAAAACACCGCCGCAGCCGACCAGCACGTACTGGCCTTTGGTCTTTTTGTAAATATATGCCAGCAGTTTGTCGGACAACTCCTGCACCGGCTTGCCGCTCACGCCGCCTTGCTCCGGCACGTTGTTGTCAACAATCTTTAAATTGGATCTCGGCTTGGTCAGGTTGGTGCAAATGATGCCATGGATCCGGTGTTTGGCCACCACATTTAGAATGTTATCAATTTCGGTCGTCTCGAGATCCGGCGACAGTTTTATGAAAATCGGTTTTTTGGTTTGGATTTGATCAATCGTGTTGAGCAATGCATCCAATTTTTCATGATCAACAAATGGCTGACCGCCTTGTGCGTTCGGACAGCTGATGTTGATAGTGAAATAATCACCGATGTCGGACAGAGCCGTGAAAGCTTTGGCATAATCCTTGATTGCAGTCTCAGTGTCGAGATTGGCGGCGCAATTGGTCATAGCTACGCTCGTACCGACCACATTATCAAAAATTCGATTTTGCAAACGTTCGGCAATCGCGTCACAACCTTCGTTTTTCAAACCGTAATACACCACCAAACCTTTAGATTTCGGCAGGCGCCACAAACGCGGTTTTGGATTGCCTTCGCAAGGATAACCGGTGATCGAACCGACTTCCACAAAACCGAAACCGACTGACGGCAAAATATCCACCAGCTCCGCATTTTTGTCGAAGCCGGCGGCCAGTCCGATCGGATTCTTGAATTTTAGGCCCAGCACTATCTGCTCCAACATCGGATCGCGATAGGCAAAAAGACTTCGGGTGACTTTTTGAGCCAGTTTGTATTTGCCCAACATCTTGCCAACGCCAACCATGTGGTCATGCACCGTTTCTGGATCTTGCCTAAAAAACACCGGTTTCAGCACATGCGTATACGACCAATAAAGCACGTTGTTCTTTATAGAAGTTTTCATAAATGTATTATAGCAAAAAAGCTGTAAAGCGTTTTGAGAGACACTTGCACAGCGCGACGGCGCGAGCACAGCAAATTTTCAGCAGAAAATTATGCGTGTGCCTCGAAGAATGCTTTACAGCTTTTTTGCTTTCTACTTTACGATCACCACTTTCCCAATACATCGCACACAGAGCACTTGATTCTCACGCGTCTTGATATATTTATTACCGCATGAGCAAACCAGGATCATCGTATGACCAGGTCGTTCAACCCATTTGCCGTCTTTCTGATATGTTTTTCGAGTAATTAATTTTGTCATATGTTTTGAAATTATGAGAGAAAATTAGCCGATAAACGTCAAAGCTTTACCTGTCTTGCCGGCGCGGCCGGTTCGTCCGATTCGGTGAACATAGTCATCATAGGTCGCAGGCAGATCAAAGTTGATAACATGGCTTACATCAGGGATGTCCAAGCCTCGGGCAGCCACGTCTGTAGCAACCAAAACCTGAACTTTATTATCCTTAAAAGCGCCTAATGCCCGCTGTCGCTGGCCATGATTTTTGTTGCCGTGAATTGATTCAGTTTTAACACCAGCTTGGGTCAAAAGTTTTGAAAGTTTTTCTACGCCGTGCTTTGTGCGTCCGAAAACCAACACTTTACTGAACTCTGCTTTTGAAAGCATTTCTCGCAAGATCTGAACTTTGTCACTACCGTGTCCAACTCGAACCACATCCTGATCAACGTTCTTGGCAGTGTCACGAGTTTTCACCGAAATTGAAACTGGCTCTTTGAGAAACTCTTTAATGAGCGCTGCGATTTCCGGAGAAAGTGTGGCTGAAAAGAAAAGAGTTTGTCGATCCTTAGCCATTTTAGACATGATGGCTCGCATGTCGTTGATGAACCCCATGTCCAACATTCGGTCAGCTTCATCGAGCACGACAGTTCGAAATTCTTCGAGACGAATAAATTTTCGTTCAATCAGGTCTTTGATGCGTCCCGGTGTGCCAATCACAAAACTGTGAGTCAATTTAAGTTGTGAGATCTGGCGACTGATAGGCGCGCCTCCAACACAGCAGACACCGAAAATTCTGAGCATCGGTGTAAAGAGTCGAAGTTCGGCTTCAATCTGGATCGCAAGCTCACGAGTCGGTACCATTACGATAACCTTTTCGCGAGGAGCCAGTAATATTTTATTTATAAGAGGGATAAGGAAAGCTGCAGTTTTTCCAGTTCCGGTATTTGCAATACCAACCACGTCCTGACCTTTCAAGACATGCGGAATCGCTTTATCCTGAATAGGAGTTGGGGCAGTGAAACCGTGCTTGGCGATATTCGCTTTGATGCGAGCATCAATTAGAAAATCGTTGAAAGCATGCTCCGGTACAAATTTTTCTGCGGTTTCAGTAATGACAGCTTTGCTGACAAATCGTGCTGGATCAATTTTCTGATCCGCTGGACCACGTCGTCCACCGCCTCGATTACCTCCACCAAAACCGCCACGACTTCCGCCGCTGCTGTATCCGCCACGAGAACTTGAAGAACCGCTTCGGCTACCTGCGTAACCACCACGTGAACTTGATCCGTAAATTTTTGAAACACCGTAAGTGCTTGTTCCACTTCGGTGTCCGTAACTTGAAGTCGCACCGGTACTTGGACCGGTTCGGTGACTGTAGCTTGAAGAAACACCAGTACTTGGGGTACTTGGAGCGCTTGAGGTGCTTCGGGGGCTATATTTACTTGGACCATTGCTTCCTTTATTGCCAAATGAGCCACCACTGTGCCCAGGCATCTTTCGATAGACTTTAGTTGTCGTCATACACTAATATAGG
>DMQX01000013.1:433-1550 GCA_003455555.1 Candidatus Tayloriibacteriota bacterium | reverse complement strand
GTCATACACTAATATAGTTATTGATTAAATGAGCAGATTCCTCTGAAGTTTTATCCAAGAACGAAACGCCAAAATATGGCTAACTTCTTGAGTTTCAGATGAAATCATGTCCACTAGAAACCAAAACTATTGAGATTTGCTTACTGATTGAGTATAGCTTATTTTTTAATAGGTGTCAAGATGGAGAATTATTTCGTCTTCAACCGATATCCGGTACCCCGAACCGTCTCTAAAACAACGCCAGTCTTGCTTTTACCGATCTTTTTGCGGAGACGAAAAACGTATACCTCCAGCGAATTTGAAAAAGAATCATAATTAAAATCCCAAATATTATCGGTCAAGTCTACCCTTTTGACCAATTTATCTGGTCGACGCATAAAATATTCCAACAGTCTGAATTCTTTCAACGTCAGACCAATCTCTTTATTATCAACCTTAAATTTCTGCGTATTCAAGTCCAAAACCAGATCACCGATTTTTAATTCCGAAGGCAATAGCGATTCCGGCCGGCGCGTCAGAGCCCGTATCCTAGCGAATAATTCAGAAAAAACAAAAGGTTTGATCATATAATCGTCGCAGCCACTATCGAGCAACGTCACCTTGCTTTCCACTTCCGATTTTGCGGTCAAGATCAGGATCGGTGTAGTAATGCCGCTTTTTCTGACATTTTTACAGACTTCGGCGCCGGTCCTTTTAGGCAGCATTAGGTCCAAGATAATTGTGTCATAATCTCTGTAATGAAGCTCTATTCGCTGTTGTCCAGCTTGGCCGTCAAAAGCCAGGTCAACAACATAACCTTCATTTTCCAAACCTCTTTTTAAGAGTCTGGCTAGACTTTGCTCGTCCTCAACCACAAGAATTCTCATGCTATAAATGTAACAATTATTGAGTAAGAGTCAATTATCGAAAAGCCAGGTTCTTCAATCGGCTGACAGCCCTGTGCACCATTACATTAACGGCGTTTTTGTTCTGTTGCAGGTTCTCGGAGATTTCTTGAGGACTTAAACCATCGACAAAACGCCAGATTATGAGCTGTTGATCGTTATCGGAAAGTTTTTTTATGTAACCCAGAGCATTCTGCACTTCGGAGTATGTCGTCAGCCTGCATCTGGGTCAC
>DMQX01000013.1:0-292 GCA_003455555.1 Candidatus Tayloriibacteriota bacterium | reverse complement strand
ATTCTGCACTTCGGAGTATGTCTCAGTACCGGCTTCCGTGTCGACCGGATCAAATCCAGTCTCGACCATGGAATCCAAGGACTGATTTTTTCGTTTTCTGTACCAATCCACCAGAGTATTTTTCGCGATCTTATAAAGCAGGGCGCGGACGTTTTGCACCTCATTTTCAGCTTTATAATAATTCCAAGTTTTAACAAAGGTATCTTGGGCCAGATCCTTTGACTGTTCGCGATTGTTCGTGTTGGAATAGAAATAGAGAAAAAAGACGCTCAAATATCTGTCTCTTATACAC
>DMQX01000088.1 GCA_003455555.1 Candidatus Tayloriibacteriota bacterium | reverse complement strand
TTTCAAGACTGTGCTTTAAAAAGTCTTTTGAAGCATCAATGCCTAGCGGTCAAAATAAGATCCATCTTTTGAGCCCTTGAAAGCTTTTTTAAAGCTATTTCCTTTTTAAGGGCAACGCTCCGATTTTTTAGTTTTTCTGAGTACTTTAAAACGACCGGGCGACGAATTTTTGTATAGTGTGCACCGGATTTTGAATTGTTATGTGCCTTAAGCCTCCTCTGCAGGTCATTCGTCGACCCGGTATACAGAGTTCCGTCGACACATTCCAAAATATAGACAAAGTATGGCACGCCCTAAGTATACTACGAACTAGCTAACCCCAATCGATGAGCTTGGCTGTTGTTCAGATCTAAAAACAAAAAACTTGTAGCCAAAATAATTAAAGAGCAACACAACAACAGTGCCGGTAAGGGCTCCGATATTTGAAGCAAGACTTGGGTGAATTAATCCAAGACTGGTTCTTGAAAAAACCATAAAAACAGCAGAAGCAACAGCCACGTTGACCAGAAAACCTATGGCGCTCACACCAAAAAACATTAGACCTTCCGACCTACTGTCACGAGAGCTCGCCCCTTTGAAAACCCAATACTTGTTAAATAGATAACTATTTACGACCGCCGCAATAAAAGAAACGGCTTTAAAATATACATAAAGCACGCCATTTTGACCTATGCCAAAAGCGGATATAAAAATATTCAATACGACAAAATCTACGGCCGTATTCACGGCCCCCACCAAGACAAACTGAGCAAACTGCACAAAAGTGTCCTTCTTTAGATTTAACGCGCTAAGTACGTATTGCATATTAAAAGTGCCGTATAACGGACTAAAAAATTACTACTGGACTTTGGACAAAATTTTTTGGGCGACCCGCTGAATCGCCGTCAATTCAATTGATGCGGTGCCAAATTCGTAAGTACTCTTTTCTTTACCTTCTGACTGGACTTTATAAAAAAGGTACAGCCTGTCGTTATCCAGGACAACCGAAGCGTGCCTATTATTCCCAGACTGCCACTCGCGATGATTTAGAGACAGCAACGGGCTCAGAAGATAGAAAGGTCCTTCAACGTTTTCGGCCGCAGCAAATAAAACTCTCTGACGACTGTTACGCTCGCCTTCGGACAAAAAACAGACAACGCTCAGCAATATGCATTTGTCCGACAAGGCGATCAACTGCGAGCCCTTCAGGCCAAACTCGTAGTCAGGCTGAGCGGATGGATCGCGCAACAAAGCATCCCCGTGTTTTAAAATAACACCCACCCGCTCCCACGGTCCGCACCAGTAATTCGTAGTACTTCTTGCCAAATAAATATCAGGTCGTCCAACTTCGGCAAAACCGGAATAACTTATATATTTTTTGCCGATAATCATTGCCGGATGAGGATCGTAAATTCCCTCTTCCTGAGTATTGGGAATTGAATGGAGCACAGTGCTGGCATGATTGAAATGCTTGCCGTCAGCAGAAATTAGATGTTCAATCTTGCTGTCGAGCGCCATGAAATCGGTCTGAACGAACATATGAAAAACTCCTTCACTAAAATCGTATATGACACCGGGCGTCGCAACGTGCACACCGGCCACCCCGATTAGCTCTACAGTGGGTTCGTCCTGCCAAGGTCCCTCAATCTGCAGAGCTGTAGCATGAATAATCTCTGACATTTCCCCGACAGAACTGCTTCCAGATCCAAAAACATGCCATTTCTGACCATCAAAAACCGGGCAAGGATCCTTGGCGTCAATATATTGTAGAGAATTAAAAAGCGGCCCTCTGCCTGTAAAATTAAAAGTGTGCATGGTATCATTGTTTGTGACGCATCCATAAATATAAAATTACCTCCAAACTGTAATTGAGTTATAGGGTAGTACGGCTTGATGTGTATATCAGTAATCATAAAAAAAATGAGCAAGAAAATTGGTGTCACTTTTAGTGCTTTTGATCTTTGCCATGCCGGCCATATCCGGATGCTCAAGGATTGCAAAAAACACTGCGATTATTTGATTGTAGGACTTCAGGATGATCCATCTCAGACCGAAGACATGAGCTATAGATTGTCGACAGCGAGCAAGCTCAAGAATACCCCAATCATGTCCGTAACTGAACGAAAAGAAATTCTCGAAGCCATAAAATATGTTGATGAGATTTTTATTTACTCAACCGAAGACGATCTTTTGAACTGGCTCAAAAACAATACTTACCATGTCCGAATTTTAGGTTCGGATTGGAAAAATAAAAAATACACCGGTTGGGACTTACCGCATGTGGCCCATTTTCATGAGCGAAATCACAACTACTCCACCACCAGTTTGCGCGAACGAGTCTACAAAGCGGAGTTGGAACGTCTGAAATTTGAATATCCAGAATACTCTGCCAAGAAGGAAACCTCTCAATAACCTAATAACCCGGTTTGATGTCTAGTTCATAAACTTAATCATATCAAACCTGCTATAATTAAAAATATGGCAAATTTTGACAGCGACAATAGGCATCTCCAGCGCTCGCACTATCACATAAAGATGACTTATCCAAAGTCGGAATTTCAAAGATTCTATTCGCTGATCTTATTTCCCTTTCTGATCCTAAGCGTGACCTTTCTATGTCTCTATTTTGTAATCGGCACCACCAACATATCATAATCAACCGATAATTTAAATTATGTCCTAGCTGCTCTGGTTCTGACTTTCACAAGGTTGTTAATAGCCTATATTTTGGCTCTGATTGTCTCTGTACCGATGTCGCTCTTAATAACCAACAATAAAACTATGGAGAAAATATTTCTCCCGCTGTTTGATATTGTCCAATCGATTCCGGTGCTGGCTTTCTTCCCGGTTATTATTCTGATATTCGTCCATTCTCACTTCTTGAACGGCGCAGCCATTTTCATTTTCTTTTTGAGTATGGTCTGGAACATTATTTTTAGCGTGGTCGGCGGTTTACACGTCATTCCAAATGAAGTAAAAGAAGCTGCTCAAATTTTTCAGATCACCGGTTGGAGGAGGCTGAGCAAGATCACTATTCCTGCTGTTGTGCCATACATTATTACCGGTTCCCTTTTAGCCTGGGCGCAGGGTTGGAACATCGTGATCGTGGCGGAGGTTCTGCATACCTATATTTATAAAGGTACTTCCGCCCAGGACCTATTCGGCATCGGCAGCGTTTTGGTCAACAGTTCAGCCGGAGGACAGCACGAGCTTTTTCTTTTGGCAATCATCGCCATGATCATTCTGATCGGAATCCTAAACCTTTTTGTCTGGCAAAAACTTCTGCAATATTCCGAAAAATTTAAATTTCAATAGTTATGGAACCGATCATCAGCTTAAAAAAACTAGGACGAAGTTTTAATGCCGAGAGCGTGGCACTCAAAAATATCGACCTGGAAATTCAAAAGGGTGAATTTGTCTGCATTATCGGCACTTCAGGTAGCGGCAAATCGACACTCCTCAACATGATATCCGGAATAGACAAACCTACTGAGGGCTCCATAACAAAACCTGCGAATGTGGCCATGGTCTTTCAAAATGGCGCACTGCTGCCATGGTTCACTGCCTTGGAAAATGTTGCCCTCGTAATTGAGTCGCAGCAAAAAACTTTGACTAAGAAAGCGGTTCAAATTGAAGCGCTTAAATATCTTGAGCTCATGAATTTGAAGCTTTTTGCAGACAAATACCCTCATGAACTTTCGGGTGGTCAGCGTCAAAGAATTGGTATCGCCAGAGCTTTGGCTGTAAATACGGAAGTTCTACTGATGGATGAACCTTTTTCGGCACTGGACACAGCAACGACGATCGAACTCCACACCGAACTGATAAAGATCTGGAAGGAAACCGGCAAAACTATCGTAATGGTCTCGCATAGTATTGAAGAGGCCGTGACTTTGTCTAATCGAATTGTCATTATAGAAAACCATACCGTCGGACACATTTTCCCGATCGAAATACCTCTTCCGAGGCACGAACAGTCCGTTCAATTTATGTCGGAAGTGAACAAGATCCGCGCCGTATTCTTGAAAAAATAACCTATTAATTAATCACTAA
>DMQX01000085.1 GCA_003455555.1 Candidatus Tayloriibacteriota bacterium | reverse complement strand
CCCCCGAGATCTACACAGAGTAGATCGTCGGCAGCGTCAGATGTGTATAAGAGACAGATTACATATGGCTCAGTTTAAATTTTCCCGACCATCTCCTGTGATTGGTATCTGTTGCCCCAAATATTTCGGCTGCCGGTCAAAGAGCAGATTAAAGTTTGCTTTCACATCAGCAAAGACCTCCCTAAAACTATTATAAAATAGATAATTACCGCGGTCAGCCACCATGCCGTAAGTGTTGATGCCAAGGTTTCTAGCTATAAAAACTGCTCTGGGCAAATGAAAGGCTTGAGAAACAATTATCATTGATTTTACCTGGAAAATATCCCGCGCCCGAAACATACTGCTGTAAGTATCGAAGCCGGCATGGTCAAGGAAAATATCCTGGTCAGGAATACCTTTTTTTAATAAATAAATTCTCATTGGATTGACCTCATTATGAGTCAAAGTACCATTGTCTCCGGAAACCAAAATTTTCTTGACAAGTCCCTTTTGGTAGATCGCAATGGCCATATCAACTCGGTCGCGCAGGACCGGAGAAAGTTCGCCACTAAGCAATATGGCCGCGCCAGGAACCATTACCGCTTGCGCATGCGGCAAGGAATCAAGATTATCAACGATATAACCGCTCGAGTTTAGGTTGATCACAGCATAGCTCACCGCAAGCACAACAAAACCAAATACCACCAAAAAAATCAGCAGTAAAACAAATCGTTTAAAATAGCTTTTTTTTCTGAACATTTCTTTCGGTTTTTTTAAATGTTTACTTAACCAACTTATTCCAGTTCTTTTTCAATTCGCTGGCCGCTTTCTTGAGTTCCTTCAAACCAACGCCTTCAAGTCCGGTATATGTCGCCACAACCCTTTCTATCGCTTCTTCGACTGCCGGTTTTTCGGTCAAAGCCAGCATTTTTACTTCCTTCTCAACATCGCTCTTGAAATTTTTGGCCCAAGCGACGGCGATTTTTCTGTGTTTCTTGGCATCCTGGCTGGCAAAGAAATAATAACCAGCTGCTCCGGCGGCAAGTAGACCTGCGCCTATGCCGACACCCACAGCCACCTTGGCTTTTGTGCTGGTTCTGGTCTTTTTACTGCTCAGTTTGCCATTCGTGTGATTGGCTATTTTTTTTGTTGCCATATGTTTAAAAAGTTAGTGATTAAACTATTATACTACTTCTATGCCGTAGCTGAAGGCTAATACTTGCGGACAACACCTTTTACGATTGCGGCAATTTTAAGTTCGTATTCAGGATAAATCGGTAAATAATTTTTGTTAGCCGGCTGAAGATAGACCATGTCACCTTTCTTTTTGTAATATTTCATCGTCCAGCCACCGTCAACTTCCGCGATCACGATGTCACCATCTTTGGGATCGCCCCGACGCTCGACTATGACCAGGTCGCCTTCTTTTATACCTTCGTCGATCATCGAGTCACCTTTAACTTCCAGCATATAGGTCGCGTCCTTATTTTTTATCAAATAATCTTCGAGACAAAGCGTATCCGTGGACTGCTCGTCCATCATGGTCGGAAAACCGGCTTCAACCAATCCCAAGAGTGGGACCTCGTTGAACATTCGATTGGGCGTCAGCTTGCCACTTGAATCCTTATTAACTACACCATCATCAACTAGTTTGTTGATAAGTTTATAGACGGCGTTCTTGGACTTGAATCCGACAAGATTCATGATCTCCGTATAGCTCGGCATGCGCTTGTTACTGCGATAGAAAGATATTATTTTATTTTTGTAGTCGTTCATTAGAATATGAAAGTTGAGACCAAACTAAAAGATTTTGAGAACCAGCCGGACTGCGTGCCTGAGACGCGACGAAGGCGCGCAATGCTCGACAACAAAAATTTGTGGCGTCGCGCCTCCCTCACATACGACAACCCTTTAATGATCTTCTGATCAATTATATCATTCAAAACTTCTAATTCTTGTCGAAAGGCTTTTTCTAAATTTTGTTTACTCATAAATTTGTGCGGCTCAGATTTCTAATAATTTCTCTCCTTTCTTATATAAACAGTATAGGTGAACGAAAGTTCACCGTCAACAAAAATAGCTGTGGATAACGCACTCGAAAACAAAAAAACTCCTCACGCAAGGGTGAGGAGTTTTTTTAGCTAAACAAGTCTACTTAAGGTTTGACGACGAACCAAACGCCGGCAATTCCCTGTCCACCTATGTCGCCTGGCTTCACATCTTTTGAATAGAAGTAGAGCGGTGCACCTTTATAAGTTATCTGCAAAGTTCCGTCGGCTCGCGTTATGCTTGAGATCGCACCGGTAACCGAAGGGGTACCACTTAATGATACCGCTACGGCCGAAGAAACAGTGTATGGCGGCCAAAGAGCTGCGCAAGCACCCGTACAATTGCTGATGTCTGTTTTATCAGCCGTATAGAGATACAAGGTCATGCCATTTTGAGCGACCACATGAGTACCAAGAGTTGTGGTACTGGCCGTATCAAGAACCATAACTCCACTTGAACTAGTCGCGGTCGAAGCTGGTGCGGTCGTGTTCTCTGTTGAGGTCGAAACTGGCGCCAAGGCTGGCGTGTTGTAACTCATCCACACAATGAACCCGATAACCACCAGCACAATAATAATTATAACGACAATTAGGCCATTCTTCGACGAATTTTGCATATTAGTCTTTGTTAAGCTGATAAAAAAGCTTCCCGTCTATAGTTAGCCGTTGCTGGAGGAAGACTATTTCATCCGCATGAACTTAATTTTGCAATACTCTCTACTGATATTGAATGAAAATTGGCCGAGGTTTCAGCTTCAAAATTTCTTCCATACTCATCATACCTGGGCTTGGCGGCAAAATATCATTTTTATAAAACAACTTAAAACCGGTGAACTGAACAGGTTCGGTTGCCACGATCTTTGTATAGGTAGTATTTTTTCTAGCTGGCGATCCCCAACCGTCCATGTCCATAATAATCTGCACTTCGGACAAAGGTTTGATATTTTCTGCGTTGGTGACCATCGCTGAAGTAAAACGATGAACGATCAGGATCTTGGGCGGCAAATTATTTTCGCGAACCAAGTTCGCCAAATAATTTGCCGCCCAGTTTACATCCGAAGCATCCATCGTACCGATCACTCGGCCTGGTGCAGAACCGCTTCTTTGCATATAAAATTCTGGGTCCAGCGCGAGGTGTACTTGAGGCATTTTCAAATATTTTTCCAAAGCCGGAATCTCTGAACTGAGTGTGCTGAGTCCCGCCTGGATCTCCAAAAAAACAATACCATTAACTTGTCCAGCCAGATCTATAGCCTTATCGATCTGTTCATCCGACATTCGCGCTCGGTATTTTCCATCTGCACCCGCGCTGCCCTGAGCAGTTACAGCAATATAATCGATCGCCGGCATAACGGGCGTGGTTGGATCGGCTGCCTCCCATTTTTTAACTTCGGCTTTCAATTTAGTCAGCATTTCCGGAGCTGGATACTGACCAAGCACACCCATTTTTGTCGAAAGAAAGTTCCCATAGTAAGCAACGATACGTTTGAATGGCAGGATCGCATCAACATTTGGATAAACCGCTTTGGCTGGCCAAAGTGGAACTTTCTTTGGCTTACTTGGCACGGTTGAGCTGGCCGTCGAAGTGCCAGTCGTTGTCGCCGACACATCAGCCAAAATTTCCACAGAAATAGTACTGCTGGCCGTCGCTAGCGCCAGCATTCTTTGATCATAGTCCGCAAAATCCAGCAGTTTTTTTGGTTCGACCTTAGCTTCAACTTTATTTTCGGTTTTTTCTTTTGCATCCGCAATCGAATCGTATTTGGTGGAAAACAAAGAAGTATAATCAAGGATAAATAGAGCCAAAGTCAGAAATGCAAAAAAAGAAACAACAATAATCGTTGTTCGATTACGCAAAAAATCAGACTTTTTTTTCATGCTCCTAGTTTACCACAAAAAATCTCCGTCTGTCCTATTCACTCAACGGCATTTTCTCGTAATCATTCTTTAATAATGCGCTGGTAAAAATTTTCTGAATTTGGGATGGATTGAAGCCTTGTTCGATCAAAGAATCGCCGAAAGTCGGATCAACCCCTAGGTCTTCCCTTAAGTCTTTGGCTGAAACACCCAAATCATAGACCTCGATCTCCTGAGCGGTGACATTTTGAACTTCTGAATAAATTCGAGGCTTTAAAAAGGTATAATTTGCGGCTTGACTCGAGGAATAAGAACTTAGAAATAACGCGATAGCAATACT